>JBBSMO010000237.1:0-4670 GCA_038233155.1 Longimicrobiales bacterium | reverse complement strand
GTCGGGCGCGGCCATCGCGCAGCAGTGTGAGCCGCATGAAGCCGCTGGCGTCGTTGGCATAGCGGGAGCGGGGGATGACGCGCACGGGGGTGATGTGCCCGTAGATGCCTGCACCGGTGACCAGATGGTAGCGCGCGCCGGGCCCGTCCAGAACCTGCAGGTTATGCTCGTGGCCTGCGGCGTAGACCAGCGGCGGGTCGGCCTCGAGCGCGCGCTCGATCGCCCGTCTCATCCGCTCGTACTCCGGGCTGCCCAGGTCCTGGTTGACGAAGCCGGAGCGGCGGATCAACGACAGCGGCAGAGCTTGGTACGAAGGCCAATCGAAGTAGTCGCCGTGCTCGCCGCCCGTCTCGAGCGGGTGGTGCGCCACGACTACCACGGTGCGCTCCCGCGCATCCCGGACCATTTCAGAAAGCGCCGCCGTGACATCTTCCGGAAAGTCAGCCGCGCAGGGAGAGTCGCTGCCGTAGGGCTTGTCGAAGGAGTGCAACCACCATTGGGTATCTAGGACGATCAGCCGCAGCACCTCGCCGATGTCCAGCACCTCGGGGCCGGGGCAGCCGCCACCCGGCAGGTACAGCAGGTGCGCGCCGGCGTTGGCCTTCACGTACTCCTCCTGGCGCTTCACCGCCGGCAGGCCCGCGGGGCCGCTGGCGCTCCAGTCGTGGTTGCCGGGTACCATGATGCCGCGGGTGCCAGTAGAGCGGAGGACCTCGATTTGCGCGTCGAGAATTCGCTCCGCCTCTTTTCGGTACCCGTCCCCGGACGGCGGTACGCCCTGCGGGTACACGTTGTCTCCCAGATAGACGACGAATGACCGGTCCGGGTCGCGGGCGAGCATACCGGCGAGGGCGTTCAGCACCGGTTCCCCGTCTTGGTCGGGGAGTCCCGCGTCGCCAATCAGGTACAGATCGAGGGCGACCGACCCGGAATCCGGCGCGGATACCCGGAACGGCTCGAGGGTGCGCGGTGGCTGGCACGCCGTGGTGGCGGCAATCACCAAGAAAAGAATCAGCGCTTTGTGCATCTGTCGTGAGCGAGTCTTCCAAGTTTAAGCGGAGATCTCCGCATTGTTCATCCGCGGCCTCTCAATACCGCCGCAGGGTAGCTGAACGTTCCCGTCCCTCTCGGCTGCCGGTCTGGAGTAACGGCAATGGCGGGAACCAGGGCTGCGGAACCACTCATTCTACCACCTCCGACCCCGCGAATCCCAGCTGTGAGCACCCGCGCCTGCACCACTTTGGGGCCGCTCGAATAGCGGGCAAATCGCTCGCCGGAGTTTCGAAATCATCATGCGTAGCCTTGCTGCATTGCGATGCGTAGGGTAGCATGGGACGATGACCGCGCCAAGCCCCAACCAACCCGAGCCAACATGTTCCAGCGAAGAGAGTTCTTCCGTACGGCCGCTGCTTTTCTGATTCTGGCTGTGCTGTGCGCAGCGCCGCTTGCCGCGCAGCAAACGCAGAAGCCAGTGCTCCATGGCAAGCACTGGATGGCGATCACCGGGAAACCGCTCGGCGCGACCGCCGGGGCGATGATGTTCCAGCAGGGCGGCAACGCGGTGGACGCGGCCGCGGCCATGCTCGGCGCCACCGCAACCATGTGGGACGTGCTGAGCTGGGGCGGCGAAACTCAGGCGTTGATCTACAACCCGAAGACGCAGAAGACGATCGGGATAAACGCGCTGGGCGTCGCGCCGACCGGTGCCACGCCCGAGTTCTACCGCGCCAAGGGGCTAAGATTTCCGCCGCAATACGGGCCGCTCGCGGCAGTCACGCCCGGCACGCCCGGCGGGTTGATGACCATGCTCGCCGAGTACGGAACGATGTCGCTCGCGCAGGTGCTCGCGCCCGCCATCCAGATGGCGAAGGAGGGCTACCCGATCGAGGCGCAGACGGCGAACGGCATCGAGCGGCAGAAGGAGCGCATCAAGGGGTGGAAGTACTCGCCGGCGGTATTCTTGCCGCACCTCGGCGAAGAGCGCGAGGCTCCGCGCGCAGGCGAGACCTTCCGCCAGCCCGATCTCGCTGCTACGCTCGAAAAGCTGGTCGAGGCGGAGCAACAGGCGCTGGCGGCAGGCGAGAATCGCAAAGATGCGATCATGGCCGCCTACGCCCGCTTCTACACCGGCGACATCGCCCGTGAAATCGTCCGTGGTACGCAGGAGGAGGGCGGGCTGATCACCATGCAGGACCTCGCGGGGTGGAAGGTGATCATCGAGGAGCCGGTATCCACCACCTACAAAGGGATCACCGTATACAAGCTGCGCGAATGGACGCAGGGCCCCGCGCTGCTGCAGGCGCTCAACATTCTCGAGAACTTCGATCTCGGGGAGATGGGGTACAACTCGGCGCGCTACATCCACACGCTGTACGGCGCGATGAACCTGGCCTTTGCCGACCGGGATTTCTACTACGGCGACCCCTATACGGGGCCCGAAGAGCCGATCCGCGGGCTGCTGTCGAAGGAGTACGCACGTGAGCGTGCCAAGCTGATCGACCCGGAGCGCAACGATCCCGATGCCAAGCCCGGCGACCCATACCCCTTCCAGGGCGGCAGCAACCCCTTTAGCGATCTGCTGGCGGCGTGGCACACCGCCCCAGCCGACAGCGTGACAGTCGCGCCGCAATCGTTTGCTGAATTCAAGGAAAGCTTCACGCTCGGTACGACCTCGATCGAAACCGCCGATGCCGAGGGTTGGGTCGTGTCCATCACGCCGAGCGGCGGCTGGGTTCCGGCAGTGATCGCGGGGCGTACCGGCGTCGGGCTGTCGCAGCGCGCACAGAGCTTCGTGCTGGACCCGGCGGAAAACCCCTTCAACGTGATCGCCCCCGGCAAGCGCCCGCGCGTGACCCTCACCCCTTCCTTAGCGGTCAAGGACGGCAAACCGTTTCTTGCCTTTGCCGTGCAGGGCGGCGACGGCCAAGACCAGAACTTGTTACAGTTCTTTCTGAATGTGGTCGAGTGGGATATGGACGTGCAGCAGGCTGCGGAGGCGGCCAACATCGCCTCGTACCAGATGCGCAGCTCGTTCGGCGATCACGAGTCGCGCCCCGGCCGCCTCGAACTGCGCGACGATACCCCGCCATGGGTGCGCGCGAAGCTCGAATCGATGGGCTACGACACCGTGCTGGATGACCGCACCTCCGGTCCCATCAACGCCATCTGGTTCGATTGGCAGCACGGAACCCTCTGGGGCGGCTCGAGCAACTACGGCGAAGACTATGGCATCGCCTGGTGAGGGGAGATACCCAGGCTTGGCTGGCACAACCCAGAGTAAGGATCCGGCAGCGGAGCTCCCGCTGCTAACGAAGCCGGCGTGGCTGGCGGAGCCGCTCCCCCTTCACCACCTGTGCGACACACCCACTCCCACATACGTGCCGGCGTCACCGCCGTCTATCCCAGCGCCGATACGCGCGTCGAGCTGCAGGTCGGCGGTGAGCAAATAGGTGAGCCCGCCATTGATGAACGAGCTGTTCCCGCCTTGCTCGTCGGGCGTGAGAAAGCCGTACACCTCGCCATAGCCGCCCAGCCGGGGCGCAAGCGCGTACCCCAATGCGAGGCTGCTCGCCCACTCGCTAAAGCGGGCGCCAGCCTCGCTGACGTACGCATACCCGCCGTTCCACCCGAGAGAAGCATGGTTAGTGAGATCCCAGGCAAGCGAAAGCGTCGCCCCGGGCTGCACGTGGTCTGAGCCGAACTCGTTTGAGCCCGTCGGCAAGGTTGCGCCGGCGATCACCGCGACAGCAGGGGCCGCGCCGCTCCCTGGCGCGAGCGCCAGCTTGAATCCGAGAGATGCGTCTTCGACTCCCGTCGCATCATCGCCCGGGCTCTCTCGCACGATCAACGAGTTAGCGCCCAGCCGCAGCTCTATCCGCCCGGAAAGCGGCACTCGCAGCAGCAGCTCGCCGAACGAGTGCGCATCCGCTTCGCCCGCACGCGTGAAGGTGTAGCCGGCCTCGAGCTGGAGGGTTGGTACGGTGACGGCGCTCTCCGTGAAGTCCGGCCGGTCGGTCACCAGCGGCTCGCGCGGGGGGCCTTGGGCAAGCGCGGGACCCGCAATCAGCGCTACGAGCAGCGGGACCAGCGGCAGTAATCGAGCGGGCAGGGAAGCCGCGCGGATAACATTCTTCATCTCGAGTTGCAGGGAGGGGTCGCATGCGGAGGCAATGGTGCGGCAGCTACGGGCGCAGGATTGCAGCGTCAGCAAAGTAATGAATTAGATAAGTCTAAAAACGTGGCCTGTCAATGCCCCCTCTTCCATGTACTGTAGGTGATCGCCGCCCGTTGACCGCCGCCCCGCGGTCGGGTGTCAGATCAGGTAGCGCAGTTCAGGGTGGTCACTAGCGAAGCGCTCCGCCTCTGGCGGCAGGTCGCGCAGCATCTCGAAGTCTGCGAATTCGAAGCCGGGGCCGACACCGCACGCTACCTGGGAGTAGCTGCCCAGCGGCTCTGCCGCCTGCCACTTGCCCGCATGGACTACCAGCGCCGGTTCGGCCGCTTCGGTGAACGGCCCGAGCGTTCGGCTCGCGAGTTGGGCGAAGCGTGCGTCTGCGGTGTGGAGCCGCTGGCTATCGGTTCCGCAGTGGCCATGCCACGCCGATTCGCCAAATCGCGTGCGGCTGCTTACGTTTCTGGTCCGGCACTCTTGCTCTCGTTCCCAGCTATTC
>JBBSMO010000236.1:0-4673 GCA_038233155.1 Longimicrobiales bacterium | reverse complement strand
GGTGCCGAGCACCGCGATTGCGCACAGCGCAGCAAACGCCCGCATCGTCCGGTGTCGGGGTCGCGCGCGAAGATGCTGGTGGACCACTTGTTGTCGCCGGGGCGCATGCTTGGGTTCCAGACGCCGGGGTTACCGGTGCCGTAGTAGAGCAGGTTCAACTCGGGTTCGTAGGTCACCCACCCCCAGACGGTGCCGCCGCCCAGCTTCCACTGCTCCGCCGGCCAGGTGCTGACCCCCAGGTCCGCACCCTGCGCGTCGGCGTACGGCGCCTGAAGGTCCGGCCCGATCAGCACGTCGGAGTCCGGTCCGGTGCTGAATGCCTTCCAGACCGTGCGGCCCGTGCCCATGTCCAGCGCCGCCGCCCAGCTGTTGCCCACGACCACCTTGTCTGGGACCACCAGCGGGGCCATGGTCATGGTCGCGCCCTCGGAGATGTTGCCGAGCTTGACGTTCCAGACCTCCTTGCCGGTGCGGGCGTCCACGGCAATGGTGTGATTGTCCAGGGTGTTGTAGATGATCTTACCGTCGGCGAAGAAGCGCCACGGTTCACCCGGTCGCAGCAGGCGACGCCCTGCGACGCGGGGTTCACCTTCGGCGCGTACGTCCACTTCATCGGTGCGCCGGGCTGGGTCAGGTCCAGCGCATACAGCTTGTTCGGGTACGGGGTGATCACGTACATGGTGTTGTCGACGACCAGCGGCTGCCCCTCGTGCCCGTCGTTGACCCCGGTGGAGAAGGTCCACGCGACCTTGAGATTCTTAACATTGGCGCGGGTGATCTGATCGAGCGGGCTGTAGCGGGTGCCCTGGAAATCTCCGGCGGGTGTCCGCCACTCGCCGTTGGCGGGCGCACCGACCGCCATGGGCACAGACGCGTGTCCGGGGTTGCGGGCAGTGGAGCCGGCGAGTTCTTCTTGAGCCCGCTGCGCTTCCGCGGGGACCGCGACCAGCGTCGCAACGAGTGCAACCAGCAGGGCCGACCTTGGGCCGCCGAACCATTCTGAGCGATGCCGCTTCATGCTCTCTTCGATAGTTTCGGTGAAAATGGGCGCAGGTTCCTTCCCCGCAGCACACGGCGGACACGGTCCGGACGCGGCCCGCAGGGTCGATTCAAGGACGGAGAAATCCGCTGTTTTGATGGCTGGTAAACAGCCGCAGTTTTTATGCCGCATGAACGCGCATTGCAGCGCATTGCAACAGATCGGTGCCCCGGCTACACTCCCTGCTTCAGGCTTTACTCACCATGTGGACCGACGACTCGAATCCAGGGGGTCTGCTGTGGCTGCGGGATGGAGCGACGGTGAAGGACCAGAGTTGAAGATGCATCATCCGCAGCGCTGGATCGCCTTTCTGCGGATCGCGGTCGGGGTCTGGTTTCTCAAAAGCTTGTTCACCAAGCTGCGCTGGACAGCGCTCGGGCTGCTGGTCGCGACGCCGCGGTGGACGGGGTTTCTTCCGGGACGCCTTCAGGAGTACGCCGCTGCGAACCCGCTCCCCTGGTACCGCGCGAATTTCTGCTTGAGGTGGCGATTCCGAATGCGGCACTCTTCGCGCACCTGACTGCGCTCGGCGAAGCGGCGGTCGGGGTCGGGCTGATTCTGGGCCTTTTTACCCTTCCCTCGGCCGCGGTCGGGATGTACTAATGAGCAGCTACCTGCTCGCCGACGCGGGCGCGCCGCTCAACGCGTGGGGCTTCAACCTGGTCCTGATCGCCCTGCATGCTCGTGTTCGCGGGTGCGCGAGCCGGCCGCGTTTGGGGCGCGGACGGATGGCTGCTCCGGCATTTCACGGCAGCCGTGCGGCCGGCGCGCTGCTCTGAAGCCCCTTGTCTTCAGGGGGTAATCGCCGCGCCCCATGGCCCCGCGCCCGCCGGAATCGTCGCGACCACCCGATGCGTGGCGGTGTCGATCGCCGAGACGTCGTCCGAGACACCGTTCGCGGTGTAGACGCGGGTCCCGTCGGCGCTGACCGCGATCCCCCACGGGCGTTTGCCGACTTCGATGCTTTCGAGCACCTGGTTCGTCGTGGTCGATCACGGATACAGTCCCCGCGTGGCCGTTGGCGACGTACACCCGCGTCCCGTCGGGCGAGACCGACACGCCCACCGGCTTGGCCTCGCCCCCTTCCAGCTCGATCGTCTCGATCACCTCGTGCGTGGCGGCATCCACTACAGATACCGTCCCGCTGATCTCGTTGGTGACATAGGCGCGCAGGCCAGTGGGCGCAAAAGTCCCGGCGCGGGGGCGTACATCGACCCTGAAATTCGCGATCACCTCGTCCGTGCGAGTGTCGATCACCGATACCGTGTTGCTGGTCTCCGCCGTCACGTAGACCCAGCGGCCGTCGGGGTTGATCGCCACCCCTTCGGGTTCGATCCCCACCGGGAGAGTCGCTCGAACCGCTCCCGTGCCCACATCGGTGATGGAAGTGGTACCCGCGTCTTCGTTGGAGCTGTACAACCGCTGTCCGTCCGGGCTGACGGCGAACTGCTCGGGTCGGAGCCGGCGGGGTACCGGGCGACCACCTCTCCCTTCGCGACATCGATCACCACAATGGCGTCGTCGGTGCCCTCCGCCCGGGGCGCGTCGTCGCTGGGGCGACGTAGATCCGCGTTCCGTCTGGGCTCGCCTGAATCCCGCGTGGCCGGCTCCCCACCGCAATGGTGCCGGCGACGCGCTGTTCGGCGATGTCGATTATAGTGACGTCGCCGGAGCGCTCGTTGGTGATGTAGGCGCGCGGTGCCGGTGCCTCCTGCGCCACCGCGGCCGGCGGGAGAACCGGGAAAGCTAGCAGGAGCAGCGGAGCAAACGGCGGGAGGGAAAAGCGCATGAGGGGCATCACGGGTTCGGAGCTGCGATTCGAGTGGACGGAGATGCGGATCCGCAGACGACATCGGCGGGTTCCGCCCCCAACGCGCCCAGAATCTCGCTCGAACGGCGCGGATCACCCCCGCCGGCCCGCGGCACCTCCACCACGACCGCCGATTCTCCAGCCGCACCGTCTGCGGCGGCTACGAGGTAGAGGGGCTGCCGGAGCTGATGGCTCCACGGACGGAAGGTGAGCGGCCGTCCTTTGTGCCCGTCGAACCGTGCGCCGTCGCTCTCGAGAAAGGAGAACAGCGAGTTGCATCGGTGGGCTCGGTGCGGAGCGCCGCTTCCCAGAGAATCTTGACGGCGATCCAGCCCGCTCAGGCAGCGGAGTCCATGGGACGATCGAGTGGTGCGGAAGCGCTCGTTCAGTTGTGCCGCACCGAAACGCTCCAGCGCCGGATGCTAGAGGACGGGGCGCGGGTCGCTCATGCCCGCCGGTGCCAGCGCAAGCGCGTCGCGGCACATCGCCGCGCTGGCGGCGATCTGAAAAGTGGTGCGGCGGCAGTGCGCCCCACGCAGTGCATCCGCCTCGCAGCTCGCGTTGACGAACAGCACGGCCTTCCGCTGCGCCAGCTCGGCGAGAGCGCTGAAGGCAGCCGCATCGCCGCCACCGACGAGGGCGAACACGCCGTCCCGATCATCCGCTGGGCTTCTCCGACCGGGGCCGTCGCATCGGGAACGGCGACACGGAGCAGCTCAAACTCACGTCCGAAGAGCGCCGCCGCGCGTTGCGCCTCGGCCGCACCCAGTTCGGCGCCGAGTGCGGCCGAGGCGTCAGGTCCCGCGTGGACCTCGCATGGCCCATCTTCCGCTACGAGTTGGAGGCGGAGACGGCAGAACGCGCGGCGGACGTCGTCGGCCGGGGAACCGCAGTGCTGGAACGACGGGGTGGTCGCTGGGTCGTGCGGCACATCCATACCAGCGGGCGCCCGCGGCGGCCGACGGATCGCTGAACGGCGAGGGATTTCCAAGATTGCGCCCTCCCGTTGCGCCATCGCTTTATCCCCAGTAGAATGAACGGCAGCCAGGCTTCCGCACACTTGAAGCGATTGGCACGGGCGGAGCGTTTTCCCAGGATGACATGATCCTTTCTGCTCACCTTCCCCTGCGGCGCCTACGCTGCGGCGATGTCGCCGGCCTCCTGCTGGTTCTGCTCGCCGCGTGCGCCGGAGAGGTGCCGGACGGCGACGCACACAGAGCCGAAGGACCGGACCACGACGCCGATATGGCCCGCGACGCCGAAGCGCAGCTCGACGAGAACCTCGCCGCGACGGCGGAGCAGCCGCACGTCATCACCCTCGAAGAGGTGAGCCGGCGGGTCGGCGCGGATGCGGCCACGCGCACGCGCCTGGCGCGGCCGGTAGCGGCCCTGAACGCAGCGCTCGTCCGCCTGGCCGATCTGCATCATTCGCGGGACGCCGCCGGGGGGGGGGCTCCAGCCGGGCGAGAAATCGACCAGCGGGCCTACCGGATCCACCTCGAAGCCGATAGCTACGAAACCCAGATCGACGAACTGCTGACGGAGGACCAGCACGGGCGCTTCCACGCATATCTCACCGAGCGTGCGCGAGAGGTGGGGATCCCCCGTGACAGCTCGCATGGCTCTCCGGAAACCGGCACAATGGGGAATTTTTCCGGTCTCGGGCACCCCTCCGAAGGTACGCACGCCGACGGGTCCCCCCGAGAGCAGACGGCGGCCGCCTCAGACTCCACCCCCTCCCCCGAACGACGATGAGCGACGCCGTCCCTCCCGTCCGCAGAGCCGCTGAAGTGGCGCCGGCCGCGTCCCCCACCCCGCCGACCC
>JBBSMO010000235.1:0-4708 GCA_038233155.1 Longimicrobiales bacterium | reverse complement strand
GGCAACCGGTCGATTTTCGCCGAGATGCCGAGAGTTTATTCAAGCCCCGCGAACATCTCCGCGAGACACACGGTGCGGTCGTTGCCGAGATTGATCACCACGTAGGGCGAGCCGTCGTACCTGATGGCGGCACGGATGCCGGCGATGATGTCGTCAATGTAGGTGTAGTCGCGCCGCGAAGACCCGTCCCCAAACACCGGTATCGGCTCGCCGCGCAGCATCAGCCGGACGAACTTGTGAATCGCGAGATCTGGGCGCTGGCGCGGTCCGTACACGGTGAAGAAGCGCAGCGCGATGAAGCGAATGCCGTATAGGTGGCTGTACACGTGACCGAGCAGTTCGCCGGCTACCTTGGTGCTGGCGTAAGGACTGATCGGGAGCAGGACATGGTCGTCCTCCCGCCATGGAACGTTGGGATTCACTCCGTACACACTGCTCGATGAGGCGAACACGAACTGCCGCACCCCCCACTCGTGGGCCAGCTCGAGCAGGTTCTGCGTACCCGCTACATTGGTCTGCTGATAGCCAAGCGGATCGGCAATGGAAGGCCGCACACCCGCACGTGCAGCCAGGTGCACGATGACATCGAACCCCGGCTCCGCCCTTAGGGCGTTTCGCACGGATTCCATGCTGCGGATATCCGCCTCGGCCAGCGTGACGCCCCCGCGCCGCAACACGCTCTCGAGGTTGCGTTCCTTCGCCCGCCGCGCATAAAAGGGGTCGAAGTTGTCGAGCACCGTGAGATCGTGGCCTTCGGAAGCGAGTTGCCCGGCGAGATGACTGCCGATGAAGCCGGCGCCGCCGGTAATCAATATCTTCACTGATGGCGGGTGGGGAGAGTTGCAGCAGACAGAGAGGCAGGCGGTGGTTGGCCCGTCGCACTACAAGGTGCGGGCGACCACGTTCTCGCGCTCGACCAGGTTGCTGAAATGCGGAATGGTCTTCATCAGTCCCTCGCGCAGTTCGATCTTCGGATCCCACCCCAACACCGCCCGCGCCATGCCGATATCGGGGCGGCGAACCTTCGGGTCGTCGTGCGGGAGCGGGAGATAGGCGAGGGAGGAAGAGCTGCTCGTCAGCTCGAGTATCACGGCGGCCAGCTCGCGGATGGTGAACTCGTTGGGGTTGCCGATGTTGGTCGGCTCGGCACGATCCGAATTGAAGAGCCGGAAGATGCCTTCGACGAGGTCATCTACATAGCAGAACGAGCGCGTTTGCGAGCCGTCGCCATAAATTGAGATGGCGTCGCCGCGCAAGGCCTGTACGAGAAAGTTCGATACTACCCGCCCGTCGGAAGGCCGCATACGCGGGCCGTAGGTGTTGAAGATGCGGACGATGCGGGTTTCGACACCATGAAAGCGGTGATAGGCCATGGTGAGCGCTTCGGCGAAGCGTTTGGCTTCATCGTAGACCCCCCGGGGACCGACCGGGTTTACGTGACCCCAGTACGTCTCCGGCTGCGGGTGAACCTGCGGGTCTCCGTACACCTCGGAGGTCGATGCCAGCAGCAGCCGCGCGCCCTTCGACTTCGCTAAACCCAGTGCCTTGTGAGTACCCAACGAACCGACCTTCAGCGTGGGAATGGGCAGGTCGAGATAATCTACCGGGCTGGCAGGACTGGCAAAATGCAGAATGCCGTCCAGCGGGCCTTCCACGTACATGTACTCGGTGACATCGTGCTCGATGAAGCGGAAATTTTCCCTGCCGAAGAGGTGGGCGATGTTGTCCGGCGAGCCGGTGATGAAGTTGTCCATCCCAATGACGCTATGGCCCTCTGCCAGAAAGCGGTCGGAGAGGTGGGAGCCCAGAAAGCCGGCCGCGCCGGTGATCAGGATGCGCACGGCGTCAGCGGGCGGCGGGCGAAGCAGGCGCTTCCGCCGCGCGTAGCGGCGGAGAAGAAGCAGGCCGGCCGATGGAATGGTAGTGGAAGCCCTGCTCGCGCATCATTGCGGGGTCCCACAAGTTGCGGCCGTCGAAAACCACCGGTTCCGCAAGAGCGGAGCGGAGGCGCTCGAAGCTGGGCTGTCTGTACGGGTGCCACTCGGTCAGAATCAGCAGCGCCGCCGCGCCGTGCAGGCAGTCGTAGTTGTGGTCGCACAGCTCGAGCGCGCCACCCTCGATCAGGTCAGCGAAGTGGCGCCCGGCCTCTTCGCCCGCCTGCGGGTCGTGGGCGCGGACCCGCGCGCCGCGCGCCGTGAGGCCGCGGACTACGGTCAGGCTCGGGGCCTCCCGCATGTCGTCTGTCTCCGGCTTGAACGACAACCCCCAGACGGCGAAGGTGAGGCCGGAAAGATCCTCGCCATACCGGTCTGCCACAGCATCCAGCAGCCTTGACTTCTGGCGCTCGTTCACCTGCTCGACACCATCCAGCAACGAGGCATCGACTCCGCGTTCGCGCAGTGTATGGATGAGCGCTTTCACGTCCTTGGGGAAGCAGCTCCCCCCGTACCCGATGCCCGCGAAGAGAAAGGCCGGGCCAATCCGCGCATCCGTCCCTATGCCCTGGCGGACCTTTGCGATATCGGCACCGACAGCCTCGCAAAGGCCGCTTACCATGTTCATGAAGCTGATGCGTGTAGCGAGCATCGCATTCGCCGCGTACTTCGTAATTTCGGCGCTCGCAATGTCCATCACCAGAACCGGGTTGCCGGTGCGCACGAAGGGGGCGTACAACTGCTCGAGCTTGGCACGTGCATAGTCGCTCTCGACCCCGACAACGACGCGGTCCGGCTTCATGAAATCCTCGACGGCCGCCCCTTCCTTCAGAAACTCGGGGTTCGAGCAGACATGGAACCGATCCTCCGTATGGCGCCCGATCGCGGCGCGAACCTTGGCCGCCGTTCCCACGGGAACCGTGCTCTTGGTGATGATCACCGGCTCGAGGTCACCACCCTGAATACTCTTGCCAATGGTTTCGGCCACGCCAATCACATGCTGCAGGTCTGCCGAGCCATCCTCTCCCGGCGGGGTCCCGACGGCGATGAAAATTACCTCCGCGTTTGCCACCGCGGCAGGTACATCGGTCGTGAAAGTGAGGCGGCCCTCGGCTAGGTTGCGTTCGACCAGCGGCTCGAGCCCCGGCTCGTAAATCGGAATTTCCCCGTCGTTCAGGCGCTGGACCTTTGCCTCATCGATATCGGCGCAACAAACTGAGTTGCCCGTCTCCGCAAGACAGGCGCCGACCACCAACCCAACGTATCCGGTTCCAACGACAGTTACACGCATTCGCTCCGCTGAATCAAGAAAATGAGGAATTAGGAATGGAAAGAATAACGCCCGGCGCCACGCAAAGGGCTGCTCAGGACGAGCGCCGCAGCCGGACCTGCCCCCGGGTGCGGGCCGCCGAAGCGGAGGGTGCCGCCGACAGCGGAACCAGTGAACGGTCCGGCCCGGGGGAAGAGGAAAGCGCGGACCCGCCGTTGCGGCCATTGCCGACATGGGAATCGGATGCGTCCCGGCGGCCCCATAGCGGCTGGTGTGCGCCCAGCCAGCTCTCGATCACCGGGGCAAGAATCCGCGCCACTCGTTCCGCTCCGTAGGGGCGGAAGTCGCGCCCGAACCCGCACCAAAGGCGGAGAACGAAGGGGTTGGGGTCCGCAGCCGACCGCGGCGCAACCGGGTACTCGATCTTCCACGCACGGTGCACATCTCCATTGATGAGCGTCTCGCGGCAACTGCCCGGGTCGGTCTCACGACACACCTCCATGCCGAGCAGATGGAACTCGGGCGACCCGTCGGCGAGCACGGCGTTCAACTCGTCCATCGTCTCCGCCCGCCGCAGCAATCCCACCAAGTCGCGCGCGTGGATCTGGTCGCGAATGATCCGCCGTGTACGCATGATGCCGGACAGCAAAACGGACGCAGCCTCCGCGAACTCGTGGTACGCCAAGCTCCGAGTGCTGCAGAGGAGCAGCAGCCCGCAGATCAATCCCCCTGCCACGGCAGCAATCATCACTGCCGACGGGGGGGAGAAGGCAAGAAAAACGCCAAACCCCGCAAGTGCAACAGAAGCCACGTAAAGCACCAACACCGCTCTCTTGTGCGTGAGGCCGAGCGCGAGCAGTTGGTGATGAATATGTCGTGCGTCCGCACCATGCAGGGGCATGCCGCGCAGCCACCTGCGGCCGATGGCGAGCAGCGTGTCGAGCAAAGGCAGCGCCAACGCGAAGAGGGGGACGAGCACCAACACGGCGGTCGCGCCTTTGAGAGACCCGTGCACGGACAGAACGGCTAGCATGAAGCCGACGAACAAACTGCCCGAATCTCCTAGGAAAATACGGGCAGGATTGAAGTTGTAGCGGAGAAAGCCGAGCAGAGCGCCGATCAAGGCGAGGCAGACGACGACCACGGCCATGTTGCCGAGCACCCCAGCAACGAGCAAGGTCGTAGCCAGGGCGACGAGGGCGATGCCTGTAGCCAGCCCGTCCAGCCCGTCGATCAGATTGAATGCGTTGGTTACCCCCACCACCCATAGAACGGTGAGCGGAAAGGCGAACCACCCGAGCTGCAATTCGAAGCTCGAGCCGAAACTGAGGGCTTCCACACGGAAGCCGAACAGAAACACAACGGCTGCCGCGGCGCACTGCGCGAGAATCTTGGCGGGTGGGGAGAGCCCGCGAACATCGTCCCACATCCCCACCAGCAACATGATTCCGCCGCCGAGGAGGACGCCGTGGAAGAACGAGCGGTTGGCGAGCCAAAAGTCGCG
>JBBSMO010000234.1:0-4709 GCA_038233155.1 Longimicrobiales bacterium | reverse complement strand
GTCCGGCCTACAACCAGCCGATCCTGACATGCAGCGAAACGCAATTCATCGCTGCGGAGGCACAGTTCAAGCTTGGCGATGCGGCCGCCGCGCGGGCAGCGGCGAACCGCGGTATCGCCTGCCAGGAAGCGTCGCTCGGCGTTGAACTGCCGGACATCGGCGCCAGCGTTTCGGGAGACGCGCTCCTAACGGAGATTCTCGAGGCGAAGTACATCGCGCTGTTCCTCAACATGGAGACTTGGAACGACTATAAGCGCACATGCTACCCGAACATCAGCACCTTCGAGAACAAGCCGGTGCCAGGCCGGCTGCTCTACGGCACTACGGAGCGCATTACCAACACCAACATCCCGAATGTCGGGCAGCAGAGGCAGACACCCCGAAACCCCAATGACCCGAACCCCTGCTGACCCCGCGGGGCGGCAAGGAATGAGATTCGCATGGCTGCTGGTGGCGGCGCTGCTGGTTGCGGCGTGCGCCACCAGCGGCGGACGACGCGAACCGCGGCCGACGCTGGTGCGGGTGATAGTACAGAACAACCTGCGGCCCGCCGGCGAGGTTACCATCCGCCTGATCAGCAGCACTGGTGAGCGTCGGGTGCTAGGCAGCGTCCCGCCCGGCAGCGACCGCACCCTCGAGTTCGAGGATGCGACCTTTACCGGGACGTTCCAGCTCGTCGCCCGGCTCGCAGACGGCAATCAAGTCGAATCCCGCTCGTTCACTCTCTTTCCCGCGGCACGGGTCGAATGGGTATTGTTCAACAACACACTGAACGTGCGGGGGTTATGACTCGAGAGTTACGCCGCCGGGCAGGGCGCTGGTATATGCGGAAAGTTTAACCATCTGCGCTTCGTGAAGGGCGGTTTCTCTCTGCTGGTCGTTGCTCGTCTAGTCGGTGACAGCGAACCAGTGCTGAGCGGAGCCACCGCCGCCGGCAACGGTTATACACAAGGACGCCCTGGTTGTACCGGTTGATAATCACGGAACCAACGGAGGAAGATGCGATCTGTTTTGTCGTTTTTATTATTCATCAGCATGAGCGGGTGCTATACCTATGCGCCTGCCTCGAGTGCGTCTCTGGCGCAAGGGGCGGCGGTGCGGGCGCGGCTCAACGCACCAGGTGATTTTCCGCTGACGGATCTGACGGCCAATCGGGTCATGACGGTGGACGGCGAAGTGGTGCGGCAGGACGCCGATGCGCTGGTGCTCTCCGCCACCTGGCTCCGGTCGCAGAGCGGCTACGACTTCGCGGCCGCCGGGGAAACCGTGACCATTCCGGCCGGGACCATCGCGGCGGTCGAGCGGCGGAAAGTCTCGCTGCTGCGCTCAGCAGGAGTAGCGATGGCGGGGTTGCTAGCGAGCGCGCTCCTAGTTCGCGTTCTCGAGGGCGGCGGCTCCGGCGCGAGCGGCGGCGGCGGCACGACAAACCCGCAATAGCCGCGGCTGGCGAGGGTAGCCGGGCCGCGTTGATTAGATCCGCTCTTTCTTCCAGATCAGGATTACGCCGCAAGAGTTGCGGTAGCGGTGAAACTTCGCCGGCACGGTGGCACCCCGGCGGTAGATCTCGATGCCCTCGATCTCGTTGAGGCGGATGTCGCGGCCGATCACCCCATTGTCCGATGCCTTGAAGGGCGTGCCATCTAGAAAATACTGAATGGCGCACTCGGTTTGACGCCGCCCCCACAGGTCGGGTCCGGGTTGAGCGAGTCGGAGACGCCCCCGCACAAGGACATGGCAGTTGGCCCCGGTGAAACCGGGCGCCCTACAGTGGGTAGCAAGTCAACACTCCGGGCCTGGTTCCTTTTCCCGCTACCGCTGCCCTGCTGATGCTCCGGCTCCTGATTATAGCGACCTGCGTGGTCGCGCTGGCTGCGCCTGCGCTCGAGGCGCAGCAGATCGCCCCCTCCGCACCGCCGCCGTGCACCCGCGGCTGCATCACCGTTGCCTTCCGTGACGCGGACATCCGCGAAGTGGTCGCGCAGTTCGCCGACTTCAGCGGGTACTCGATCGTGCTGGGCTCGGGGGTGAGCGGCAATGTCAGCGCGCAGATCAAAAACCAGCCGTGGGATGTGGCGCTGCGGGCGATCCTCCAGGCGTACGGGCTCAACGGCGTCGAGTTGCCCTCCGGCATCATCCGCATCGATGCAATGGAAGAGCTACGCGAGCGGGAGGTGCTCGATCCATTGGTCACGCGCGCCTTCCGCATCAACTACGTGCCGGTGAACGAGCTGGCAGCGACGGTCGGCCCGCTGCTCACAGAGCGCGGGCGGCTGAGCGCGAACCCCTCCACCAACACGCTGATCGTGACTGACACCCCTGCCAACATTGAGAGCATCGCGGCGCTGGTCGGGCGGGACTGACTTTCGCGGGAACCCACCCGCCGGCTCATGGTGTATCCAACGGTTCGCCGCGCATCGGCGAACCGTTAGCTCTGAGACGTAGCCGCGCATCATCAGCTAGTGAACTGCCGTGGCCGCACGCAATCCTGCGCCAAGCTCACATTGGCAATGAAGAAAACCTACATCGAAACGTACGGCTGCCAGATGAACATCAGCGACACGGAGCTGATGCACACCATCCTTGCGGATGGGGGGTACGGCGTTGCCGATTCGCCGGAGCAGGCCGACGTGATCTTGGTGAACACCTGCGCGATCCGCGATCACGCGGAGCAGCGGGTGATCGGCAGGGTGGGGCAGCTCCAGCAATTCCGCGCGGACAATCCCGAGCTGATCATCGGCGTCACCGGCTGCATGGCACAGCGGATGGGCGAGGAGCTGCTCGGCAAGGCCGGGGGTGTGGATCTGGTGATGGGACCGGATGCATACCGGCGGCTGCCAGATGCTCTGCGGGCGCTCGGTGCTGCCGGCGACCAGGCGCCTCCGGCGACTGCAGCAAGCAAAGGAGTTCCTGTCGCGCCGCAGCCGCGGCGCGGTCCTGGTCGAGAGCCGGCCGCGCAGCCCGCGCCGGGCGCGCTGCCGGTGTTCGGGAATACGCACGCGGGTGGCGGCCTCACTGTCCTGAACTTCGACCCGCACGAGAACTACGAGGGGATCGCGCCGCGCCGCACTTCGAGCGTTTCGGCGTGGGTGCCGATCCAGCGCGGGTGCAACTATCGTTGCACCTACTGCATCGTACCGTACGTGCGTGGCGACGAAAAGAACCGCCAGCCGCAGGAGATCCTCGGTGAGGTGCAGGCACTCGCTGCCGATGGAGTGCCGGAGGTGACACTGCTGGGCCAAACGGTCAACTCGTACGAGCACGGGGATTGGGACTTTCCGCGATTGCTGCGGGCGGTGGCGCGGGTGCCCGGAATCCGCCGCGTCCGCTTCACCTCGCCGCACCCGAACGGCTTCACCCGCGACCTGGTCGCCGCGATGGCGGACGAGCCCGCGGTCTGCGCGCAGCTCCATCTCCCGGTGCAGTCCGGCAGCGACCGCACGCTGAAGCGGATGTTGCGCCGCTATTCCGTCGCTCAGTTCAAGGAGAAAATCGCCTGGGTGCGCGAGGCGATTCCCGGTATCGCTCTCTCAACGGACATCATCGTCGCCTTTCCGGGCGAGACAGACGCCGAGTACGAGGCGACGCTTACCCTGATGCGCGAGATCCGCTTCGATGATGCGTATCTGTACCGCTACTCGCCGCGCGACGGCACGCCAGCCACGCGGCTGCCGGCGGAGCAGTTTCTCCCGGACGATGTGGCGCAGTACCGGCTCGAAAGACTGATCGAGCTGCACCGCGGGATCCAGCTCGAGATCAACCAACGGCAGGTCGGCAACATCGAAGAGGTTCTAGTCGAAAAGTTGGCGAGGCGGGGCGGGCTGCAGGGACGGACTGAGGGCAACAAGGTGGTGGTTTTCGACGGTGACGAGTCGCAGATCGGCGGCTTCGCCACCGTGCGGCTCGACTCGACCACCGGCGCGACCTTCGGCGGAACCCTGCTGCGGCAGAGCGCCGTGGCGCGCGTCGCATGAGGATGGCGCGGTGGGTTTTCCTGCTCCTGCTCGCGCTGCTTACCGGGACCTTCGCCTATCTCAACGCCGGCGAGCGCATCACCCTGGACTTCGGCGTCGCGGTGCTGTACCGCATCTCGCTAGCGGGTGCGCTGTTCGGCTCCTTTCTGCTCGGCATGGTCTCGATGTTCGTGCTAGGGCTGCGCCACGACATGCGCGTGCGGCGCGCTCTGCGCGAGCATCGCCCAAGCGCGTTGTCGCTGGATCAACCGCGCTACGAGGACCTTCCGGGCTGATGTGCCGTGCGTGAACTCTCCCGCCCGCTTACGCTGGCGACTGTCTCGCTGCTGGCCGGGCTGCTCCCCGCGCTCCGCTATGGCCCGCCGATTCCCGCCCTGCTTTTCGCAGCGGCGGGTTTTTTGTTGGCCTGCATGGTTGCGCATCGCGCGTTTGCGTCCCGATCGCAACCCCGGGTAGCGAACGCGGGGCTGCTCGGCGCCTTTGTCGCCTGCGGCGCGGTGATGGGCTCGGCCGCGCACGCCAGCGCCGTCACCGACTGTCGGCAACTGATTCCCGATGGGGCCGCGGTGAGCATCAGCGGCGTACTAGGCGCTGGCAGCTTCCCCGGTGACTCGGCCGCGCAGGGGCCGCTGCTCCCATTACGCGACAGCCGCATCGCGGTGGGTGGCCAGTCCGTGCCCGGCTGTGGGGGCGAGGTGCGGGTGGGGCTTCCCGAGGAGGTGCGCGGCCCGCTGCTGG
>JBBSMO010000233.1:0-4717 GCA_038233155.1 Longimicrobiales bacterium | reverse complement strand
TCAAGCACTCACCCGTCCACGAAAACGGGGCAACTCCAGCCGGGCGCTCCCCGCCGTGGCGGGTGGGTTCCGGGTGTTCGGCGACTTCGTGTCTGACCACGAGATCGCCTTCGCCTCGACGGAGCGAACGGCCTCGACTTCGACCTCTACGTCGCAGACCTCACGCACGGTCGAGTCAGGGCTCGTCCGCGAGGGTCGGTACGGGCTCTTCGTCCACGACGCCTCGCTCTCCAAGCAGTTCACCGCCTTCGCCATCCACCGGCTCGCCGCCACCTCCCGGACTTCCCCGATGTGGGCGCCAGGGTGACCGTGCGCCACCTGCTGCACCACAGGAGCGAGCTGCGTGCCTACGAGGATGCCGGCTAGCATGCTGCACCACGCGCACACAGCGTCCGCGCGGCATTGAGAGCATGTTCCGCCTCCGCGATCTGCCAGTGGCCTGCGACCAGCAC
Source organism: Longimicrobiales bacterium (assembly GCA_038233155.1). Taxonomy (GTDB): domain Bacteria; phylum Gemmatimonadota; class Gemmatimonadetes; order Longimicrobiales; family Longimicrobiaceae; genus JBBSMO01. The sequence goes on along the minus strand of JBBSMO010000233.1, from coordinate 4,265 downwards.
CTGGCGGCGGGTGGCGATTGCCTCTTCGAGGAGAGGCCTCGCGTCGCCGGGGCGGTTCATGTCAAGCAGCAGGCGGCCCAGCCTGGTGAGAGTAGTGGCTGTTAGTGGGTGACCGGAAGGCAGCGCTCGTTCTTGAACTTCGAGCGCCTGCCGGTACACCCTCTCGCTCGCCTGGAGCTCGCCCCGGCGGTGCAGCAGCAGGGCATAACCGGCACGATCATAGGCGAGGTCCGGGTGGCTCTCCCCCACCAGGCGGCGCCGCAGATCCAGCGTCTGCCGGTACAGAGTGTCCGCGCCGACATAATCTCCCCGGTCGCGGAGCACGCCGGCCAGATTGCTCAGGCTGACGCTCACCTCGAAATGCTCCGGGCCCCACAGCGCGCGCCGCACCGAGAGCGATTTACGGTGCGTGGCTTCCGCGGCTGCAAGTTTGCCCTGATCCCGCAGAACATGCCCCAGGTTGTTGAGCGTTTGCGCCAGGTGCGCCGGCTCATCGGCGGCATCCCTCCGGTCGATCAGCAATGCTTCCCGCAGCAGCGCTTCCGCCTCCCCGGACCGACCCTGCATCCACAGCACGAGCGCCAGCCCGTTCAGCGCCCGGGCAACTTCCGGTGCCTGGTCCCCATACTGCCGTTTCCGCACCGATAGGATATGCTGGTACAGATTGGTAGCGTCGCCGTAGCGTCCCGCCACTCGTAACACGTTGGCAAGCTGGTTTGCCACGCTGATCGTTTCGGAATGTGTACCGCCGCGTAAAGCCCGCAGAAGTGTATACGACGAGTCGATCAGCATAATGGCACGATCGTTCTCGCCCAAACCGTAGTAGGCCCTCCCGATCGCCACGAACATGCGCGCGCGCGTTTCCGGGTGGTCCCCCATCTCCTGCCTCAATTCGGCAACGCCGTTGTCGAGCATTTCCCGCACGGTGAGGGCGTCGCGGCTCCCCTGATACGGATCAGACCGGCCAAGCAGCCCGAGCAGAAAGGCTTCACCCTGCTGCGCCCGGTCGCGCTCCGCGGCAATCCGCTTTGCGTCCTCACGAATGCGCGCCGCCTGGACCGCGGTCACCGTGCTGAAGCCGAGTAGCAGAAGCACAAACCCTGCTGCGGCCGTGACGCCCCAGCGGTGGCGCCGGACGAACTTCCGCACCCGGTACACCGCCGTGTCAGGGCGCGCGCCGACGGGTAGTCCATCGAGGTGGCGGCGTACGTCCCCAGCGAACTGCTCGGCGGTGGCGTAGCGGCGCTGAGGCTCCTTGTGCATCGCCTTGAGCGTGACGGTGTCCAGATCGCCGCGAAGGCGTCGGCTCAGCTTCGCGGGTGTTGTCCCCCGCGCGCGACTAACCTGCTCCGGATTTTCCGCGTGCAGCACAGCGAGCGACGGGCGCTGCGGCTCACCCTCCAGTATCTGCTGCTCCAGCTCTCGCGCCGAGCGAGTGCCGCGCCGATGAGGCGGAGTCCCGCATAGTGACTCGTAAAGCAGCACGCCGAGCGAGTACACGTCGCTGGCCGTGGAAACCGGCTCACCGCGGAGCTGCTCCGGGCTCGCGTACTCCGGGGTCAGCATCCGCACGCCGGCTTCCGTTAGCCCGGCCTCGGCATCCCGCGAAAGCAGCTTGGCGATGCCAAAGTCGAGCAGCTTGGGCTCTCCTTCGTGAGTGACCAGGATGTTCGATGGCTTGAGGTCCCGGTGCACGACCAGGTTGCGATGGGCGTACTGCACCGCGCTGCATACTTTGAGGAACAGTGCAAGCCGCTGCTCGACGCTGAGCTGCCGCTCATCGCAGAAGCGGTCGATGGGCGTCCCCTCAACGTACTCCATGGCAAAGAAAGGCATTCCCCCGGCGGTCACACCGCCGTCCATCAGCCTCGCGATGTTGGGGTGGTCCAGCGAGGCGAGAATCTGTCGCTCTTCGCGAAAGCGCCGCAGGAGGTACTCGGAATGGAGCCCGCCGCGCACGAGTTTGAGTGCAACCCGCTGATGAAACTGGTCATCGGCGCGCTCGGCGAGGTACACGGCGCCCATGCCGCCGTGGCCCGCTTCGCGGAGAATGCGGTACGGACCGATGCGCTCCGGGGCCGCGACGTCCGCATGGTTGTCGACTTCCGCGATCAGCGAGGCGGCGAACTCCGCAGCGGGCTGCTCAAGAAAATCCTCCGCACTCTCGCACGACCGGAGCCAGCGCTCAACTTCGGCCTGGAGATCCTCGTCCCCCGCACATGCTTCGTTAACAAACGCGTCGCGCCGTTCGGCACCCAGCTCCAGCGCGGCATCCAGTACCCTGTCCACCTGGCGCCATCGCGCGGCGAACTCAGCCATAGATCTCCGCGTGGAGCCATCCCTTCGCCTTCACCCAGTCGCGCCTCACCGTCCGCGCTGTCACCCCGAGTGCCTCAGCGGTTTCTTCTTCCGTCAGCCCGCCGAAGAAGCGGCATTCGACGACGCGGCTGAGGCGCTCGTCCAACGCGGCCAGCTCCGTTAGGGCCTCGTCGAGCGCGAGCAGGGTGTCGGCCCGATCCTCAACGGAAAACACAGCTTCCTCCAGTGGAACTCGCTGCTGGTGCCCACCGCGCTTCGCTGCAAGGTACTTCCGTGCATGATCAACCAGAATGCGGCGCATCGCCTGGGCTGCAACCGCGAAGAAATGAACCCGGTCGCGCCACTCGACGCGCGTCTGGTCAACGAGCTTCAGATAAGCCTCGTGAACAAGCGCGGTGGTGTTGAGGGTGTGGCCCTCCCGCTCCAAGCGCAGCTGACGATGCGCGATGCGGCGCAGCTCATCGTACACCAGCGGCAGGAGCCGGTGGAGCGCCTCACGGTTCCCATCGCGCACTTCCACGAGTATGCTGGTGATCTGTTCCGGGGCGTGCATTTCGGATGGGGACGGGGCACACAGTCAAAATTGCAGCGGCCGTGCCTCCAAGATGAACGCCACCCACCCGAACCGCAACGGCGCGGTTGCTCCCGCGGATGTCCGCTTTCGGTGCCTTTCTGCGCGTACAGCGGTAAGAGGCGGAGTGGCGGCTCCCTCACCATCCACGCCCCGATAGCGATCGCATCAACCTGATCTTCTGCTCGCCAGACCCCCCTGGTACTTTGCTCGCACCCGGTCCCACAGGAGATGCGCTGCACGATGGAACGTGAACCCCGCTAGCGAACGATTGCCATGCCATTCCTACCCTGTGTTGTTCTGCTGCTCGCATGTATCTGCGGGGTGCCACCGACCGCGGCCCAGCTTTCGCCCGGCGTTCAGGCGGCAATATCGGTGACGGCTGCTTATGAGATCAGGCCCAACCTGGTCTACGACACCCGGGGTGGTGTGCCCCTCAGGCTCGACGCGTACGTTCCCGTCGGCGCAACCAAGCCGCGCCGCACGCTTGTTTAGTTCCATGGCGGGGGGTGGGTGTGGGACACCAAGGAGCGGAATGCCCTCGAAATTCTCCCGTACCGTGCGCAGGGTGGACCGTCGTCTCGGTGGAGTACCGTCGTGCGGAAGAAGCGCTGGCCCCTGCCGCCGTGGGCGACAGCCGGTGCGCCGTGCGGTGGTCGCTGCTCACGCGGCCGAGCTCAATGCTGACCCCCGCCGGATCGTCCTCAGCGGGCACTCGGCCGGAGGGCACCTGGCCCTGATGGCCGGGCTCGCGCCGCCGAATCCTGAGCTTGACGGGAATTGCCCATGGCGGGAGGCGCCGCAGGTAGCCGCACTGGTGAACTGGTTTGGAATCACGGATGTGGCAGATCTCCTGGATGGCTCGAATCGCAGGGACTTCGCCGTGAAGTGGATCGGTGGGCAGCCGAATGGCTCGGACCTCGCCCGCCGCCTATCCCCCCCGCGCTACGTACGCGCCGACGCACCCCCGGTGATCACGGCACACGGAGATGTGGACGACACCGTACCCTACGCTCACGCGGAAAGGCTGCACGCGGCGCTGCGGCGGGCTGGCACTCCGAATGTGCTCGTGGCGGTGCAAGGCGGGGTCACGCCGAGCTTCCCGCGGGTGAGCTACTCCGCTCTTATAAGCAGATCAATGCCTTCTTGAGTCTACACGTCCCTGGCAATTACCCCTCGCTCGATCACCTGAGCTGGGCTGACGTGTAGGTACGAGAGGAAGGGGAGTGGAAAACCGGGGTGAGCCTGACCTGCTCCCCAACTTCGGTCCAGCGATTACCTGACACTTGCCTGCCGGGGTGAAGGGAGAGGACGGAGTGCCTTCTCCCGGGGTTTCGCCTCTCTGTCGAGCTGTTCAAAGTGCCGGGGCGTGAGG
>JBBSMO010000232.1:0-4749 GCA_038233155.1 Longimicrobiales bacterium | reverse complement strand
TGATCAGCACCGCCACCGGGTTGAGGTCGCTGGCGTATGCCTCGAGCCCCAGCCGCTGCGCCTCGAGCGGCAGCGCGCCGCCGCCCGCGAACGGGTCGTGAAAGGCGGGGAGCTTCTCGGGATCGAACAGCTCGCGGGCGCGGGGGTGGTCCGCGTTGTCCACGCAGGTGCGCCGCCAGCTCCGCCAGATCTCGTCGCGCGCCTGCTGCAGCACCGCTTCGTTGGTGGTGTTCTCCCACTTCACCAGCTCCTCGATGATGGCGAAGAGCCGCTGCCGCTCGCGCTCCTGCGCCTCAGGCGTGGAAAACTCCTCGGGAACCGCCGACGGGTCATCCACCATCTGCGAGAAGATCACCGCGCGCGCCGCCGCCAGCGGCCGCCGCGCCCACCACAGGTGCAGCGTGCTGGGGTGGCCGTGGCGGATGCTCTTTTCGCGCGCGGACGCCGCGTTGATAGCGTCGAGCGGCAGGGCTACTTCGATGAGCTTTTTGCGGGTTTCGGGCATGGGTTCGGTCGTCATTCGTCGAGAGTACACGTCGGTGATGCCCCAGCACCCGATGCGGTGCGTGGCCGGCTCTTTTCAGCCGTCCCGCCCACCGGCACCAGCTTCCGTCGCATCTCTCGCTGCTTCCATGAACTTCCAGGCGACGTTCGCCAGGAGGGGCTTCTCGCCCTTGGCGGCCTTGCGCTGGATCCACTGGTCGAGATGGTGCTCGATCAGCGCGTCGATCTCGCCATCATCCGGCAGCGGCGGGAGCTGCACCCAGCCGAAAGCGAAGCTGTACGCGGTGCGCACCGGGTCGTACCGATACGGTGGGTTCAGCTCGCCGGGCCGTACATCGACCTGGACGTCGCTCAGCCCCGAGCGTGCAAGGTTACGGATGAAGCAGACCTCCGCCAACTCGCCGGAGTCCAGCACAGGCAGCTCGCGTAGATCAAAGGAGATCCAGCCGCGGCCCCGCCACCGCTCCACCTCCTCGATGCTGACGCCGGTCAGCGCGAGCATGCGGTCGCGCGGCTTGGTGAAGAGATCCAGCTGCGAGATCTGCAGCGGGCGCTCCCAGCCGACATCAGCGGGAAATGGCCGCGGCTCTTGACGGCCGTGCGGGGTCATTATTTCTCGGGCTTTCGTCGCGGAAGCCGCTTGCGTCCCATCTGCTCGATCAGCCCCGCGGACTTGAGCACGCAGTCGAGACTGATCGCCGGCATCTCTGGCCGGTCCTTGGTGAAACCAGCGAGGTATTTCTCAGCCGGAGAATCGATTCCCCGGCGTTCGCAGACCAGGTAAGAGACGGATTCTGCTTCACATTCCTCGATTTCTCTCGACAACCCCCGCCGGTCCGGCCACCATCGCTCGTTCGGCGAGCCCAGGTGGCCGCAGTAGAGATGGGCGAGCTCGTGAACGAGCGTCGCGTACCGGTCCTCCCGCGCGTGCTTGCCGTTCAGGAGCACCTCGTAGCGGCGCGGAACCCTGATGATCTCCTTCTGCGGCCGCTCGCGTACTTGAAAATCGAGAGTGGGACCGGACGACACCTCGATGCTGATCTGCCCGGCACTCTGAGAACCGGCGTCGCGTGACGCAACCAGAACCCCATCGCGTTTCGCGTTGTCGATCGTCGAGTCCAGTTCACTCCCCACCCGCCCCCGCCGCACCTCGAACGGCCTTTCCACCTCCAGCGGCAATTGAGACGTACCTTCCAGTGGCTCGGTGTCCGAGACGTCGAAAACGAACATCACCGGACCCATCGGCTGGAGAATGACGAGTGGCCGGGCACCAGGTCTGGTTCTGCGCCCGTAGTCGTGCAGCCAGCGATGCGGTGGGGCTACGAATGTCGCACCCGGCATCTGGAGGTGCACCAGCATCGCGTTGAAGGGCGCGTAGAAGCGAAACCGACCGATGAATGTCATCCGCTCATGGTACTGCTTGCCGGAGCGGTACGCGTTTGCGAGGCTGAACAGCTCGTCCAGCGCCCGCTTCGCCACGTCCGCGTGCCAGGCGTCCGCTGGCGACTCACCCAGGCGAAGCTGCTCCGACGTGTCTGCGCTGATCATCTCCATGTTGTGCCAGCTGTTTCAGTCATGAAGGTCGAATTCCGCGGGGTGTGCAGCGTGCACCGTGAGCAAGCATGCTGCCGCTCGACACGATCCGAGATGAGAGTGGCGATCGTCACGTATCGGGGTAGCGTTCGGCCTCAATGTCGGGATCACCGGCTAATGGTGATCGCTCCGCGTGCACCGGACCCGGCTCGGCGGGTACATCCCAAACCCGGTACGCGAGCCGGCGCAGCATGTCCTGCCGACGGTCGATAGCATCCGGCGTCCAGCATTTGAACTCCAGCAACTCGCGTCCGACCCGGTCGATCCGTGTGTTCACCCCCACCTGGATGGGTTCCCCCAACGAGCGCGTCAGAAAGAACGTGGATCGGCAGTATGCGTGTTTCTTCGTCTCGAAGTCCTGATTGCTGATCGACGCGTTGATCGGCTGCTCCAAAAGCACCAGATTTCCGAGCCGCCGCACCAGGGAATAATACGCTTCGCCACCACCGAACTCTTCCGGCATTCCGGCGACCGGTGTCTGCGGGAGGATGTGCTCGACATGCTTCTGTCCGTCGAGGTAGTGCTTAAGCTGCCGACCCGCCGCACCACCGCCAAGCGCCTCATCATCCACATATTGCGTCAGCTTCGCGAGAACGTATCGCATCCGGTACTTCTGGATCGAACCCTCATGGAGCTGCCGTAGGGCGAGATCGAAGCGAGCGACGAGCTTGCGCTTGGTGGGGACGATCCGGGATTCGATGAACTCTTCGAGCTGGTCCGGGTGCTGGATGCGGCGGAGTTCCTCCGTCCAGCGGGCGAAGAGGCGTTCGAGTTCCTTCGTCGGCTCCCTGGAAATCAGCCAGACGAAAAGCAGGTTCTCGAGCTCTCTGCAGAGCGTCAGGAACTCGTTCGCGTCGAAATGACGGCTCGCCAGCAGCACGATTAGGTGCTGGCGCGCGGCCCAGCTTAGGTACCCGATGTTCTGCAGGTACGGGTTGAGTGAACCATCGGTGTTCTTGCCCTTCGCGAAGTGGACGAACGCTTGCGCTGCTTCGACGAGATCATCGACAAAGCGGATCGGAGCACGCTCGTAGCCGGCGAGTTCCGCGTTGTTGCTGAACCAGTCGTAGATCTCCTCCTCTTTCAGCCGATCGACGGGGAAGCGCGCGAAGATGTAGTAACGGAGGAAGCGAAGAGGTTTTTCCTCGGCTTCGTGCAGGGTGTCAACCAATTTCTTCCAGCGAGTCTTCAGCGCTTCAAACTCGGATTGGCTCGCCTGCATGAACAGCAAGTTCTTCAGCAGGTCCATTGAATCGAGGCCGGTACCACGATCGTTGATCGTTTCGAACACCTTGAGTGCATGGGCAACACTGGTGGTGTTCACGCGGATCAGCTTCACCTGCAATGTGAAGTACGCGTAGAAACGCTGAACTGCGGCACGATCGCGCCCGAACTCTCCCTCGAGAAATGTTCGAATCTGTTGATACGCATTGAGCACATTCTCCGTCGATCGGGTTCGCGCAGTGATTCTGTCTACATCCATGCCGTGACCGATCTTCTCAAGCAGTCCAGCGCTGTCATCGTACTGCAGCGTTACACGGTACCGGAAGACGTTGTTGCCTTCGCGATCGATCCCGTTCGCGGAGATCTGACTTTCGAGCGCGGGGAGCTGAAAGTTAGGATCGATCACCCGCAGGTAATCTCGGATCGAACACAGCACGAGAAATGCGGTCGTAACTCGCTGCTGGCCGTCGATTAGCTCGTACGCACCATCGGGCGTTCTGCGAGTTACGAGACTTCCGATGAAGTACTCCGCGTCCGCACCGTCCGCCGACGTGAACTCGGTATGAACATCATCAAGGAGCTGTTCAACCTGCTTGTCCTCCCACACGTACTCCCGCTGATAACTCGGAACGACGAAGAAGTCATCAAATAACTTACCGAGCGAAAGATCCTGCGATTCGATCGTCTGCATGGTCAAGTCGCTATGAGTGAGAAGGGTGGCGCTCTTACAGATCGGGGCGTAGTCCGACACGAGCACTCGCGGCAGCTGGCCTCTGCCGGAGACCAGCATCGAGCGGCTCCGCCCGCTCCCACAGCTCCTTCCACTTGTAGTTCACGCTGGTCACGTGGAAGTCCGGCTCCCGCGTGAACGGCCGGCTCAGGTAGCGCACGATACAACCGGCTCCGCCTTGATACTCCGGCCGCGGCTCCCGCACTCGGTAGGCGTCGCTTTCCTCGGACTCCTCCGCCGGCGGCACCTCGACCAGCGCCAGGATCCAGTCGTCGGGCTTGTTGAGCGCCGTGAGGATCTCGTTCTTGGTGACGGTCACCGCGTCCGCGCCGCGGATCCTCCCCTTCACCTCGAGGAAACGCAGGGTGCCGGTGCCGCTCCCCGACTCGACATCGTAGCCCCGGTTCTCGTGCCCCACGTCGCGCGGCTCGTAGCCGAGGCCGCGCTCGACCGCCATCACCGCGTCCATCGCCGCGCGCTCCACCCGCTTCGTCTCACGAGCGTAGAGCGTCGGCTCCGCTCGTCGCTCGCCGTGCAGGCGCGCGAGCAATCCCGCGGGCACGATCAGGGCCCCGCCGACCACCACCGGCGGCCGGGCCGCGACCCGCCGCTCCTGCTCCAGCGCAACGGTGCGCTTCTGCAGCCGGGCGGCGAGCTCATCCGCCCGCGCCTGCGCCTTCTGCCAGTTCATCCGCGGC
>JBBSMO010000231.1:0-4750 GCA_038233155.1 Longimicrobiales bacterium | reverse complement strand
TTCCGGGCTTGACGTCACGGCGGCCGCCGCATATCGTAATTCTACGAACAATGCTCCTCTGCCGCCGCTGCCAATGCCCGATAGGTGTTGCCCCCCGCCCGAAGGAATCGAACCCGCCGCCGACCCGGCGGCGGAGATCGCACGCTACGCGAAGGCGCTCGGGCACCCCGCCCGGGTGCGGATCGTCCGCCTGCTGATGGAGCGTGACGAATGCATCGCCGGTGCCATCGCGGACGAGTTGCCGCTGGCGCAATCTACCGTTTCCCAACACCTCAAGGTACTGCGCGAGGCGGGGCTGATCTACGGCGACGTGGATGGGCCGCGCATCTGCTACTGCGCCGACCCGGCGCGGATCGAACGGCTGCAGAACTTGTTGGGCGGCCTGCTGCAGCGGGACGACCTGCTCGCCAGTGCCGCCGCCGCGCCAGCACCTGCGTCACCATCGAGCCCGGTGAGAGGGTCGTGATGCGGTACGCGCTCCTTTCCGACGTTCATGGAAACCTGCCGGCATTGGAGGCGGTGCTGGGTCACATCGCACGGCAGCCGGAGATCGCCGCCACCTACCACCTGGGCGATCTGGTCGGGTATGCTCCCTGGCCGAACGAGGTCGTGGCGCTGCTGCGGCGTGAGTGCATCCCGGGAGTCGCGGGCAACTACGACTCGACGGTGGCGCTCGGCTACAAGCACTGCGGCTGCCGCTATGAGGACCCGCGGCAGGAGGAGCTTTCGCATCTCAGCTTCGAGTGGACCCGGCGGCATACGTCGGCGGAAACCAAGGCAGAGCTGGCGGCGTTGCCCTTCCGCATGGACCTGAGGCCGAACGGCGGCCACACTCCGGGACCCAGCGTCATTCTCGTACACGGCAGCCCCACGTTGAACACTCTGTATTGGACTGAGGACCGCCCGGAGTCGTTTTGCACCAAGATGGCCGCGCTGGCCGGGGCCAGGAGCGGCGATGTGCTCTGTTTCGGGCACACCCACAAGCCGTGGCATCGCGAGATCGAGGGCATCCACTTCGTGAACACAGGCAGCGCCGGCTGCCCGAAGGACGGCGATTGGCGCGCCGGTTACGTGGTGCTTGATCTTGCGGGTGATTCGGCGGCTATCGAGTTCGTGCGCGTTGAGTATGATCTCGACAGCGCGATGGAAGCGATCCGCCGCAGCGAACTGCCAGACGCCTTCGCGGACTACCTGGCCTGCGGGGGGATTTCCGCGGCGGCGGATCAAGCTGGCTGACGACCGCTGCCTAGCAAGATGAGGGTCTGGACGCGGCGCGCGCTCGCCGAGGGAATCGGCACCTTTTTTCTGGTGCTGATCGGGCCGGGTGCGGTGATGGTGGATGCGCATTCAGGCGGGGTCATCGGCCATGCCGGCGTAGCGCTCGCCTTCGCCTTCGTGGTGCTGGCCATGATCTATGCGATCGGCCACATTTCCGGGGCGCACATCAACCCGGCGGTTACCGTGGCGTTCTGGGCCGCGGGGCGGTTCCCGCGGCGCGAAGTGCTGCCCTACCTGCTCGCTCAGCTGAGCGGTGCGGTCCTGGCTTCGCTGATCCTTTTCTGGGTCCTGGGGTCGGCTGGCGGCCTGGGAGCCACGATTCCGTCCATTGCGAACGGACCTGCGTTCGCCGTGGAATGGCTCCTGTCCTTCGCGCTGATGTTCGTTATCATGGCCGTGGCGACCGACGATCGCGTGGCGGACGGCTTCGCCGGCCTCGCCGTCGGGCTCACCGTGGGTTTCGGGGCCATGATGGGCGGGCCGCTCACCGGTGCCTCGATGAATCCCGCGCGGACGTTCGGCCCGGCAGTGGCGGGCGGCGGTTGGACCGCGCATTGGATCTATTGGCTGGCTCCGGTCACCGCGATGATCGTGGCCGCGAAAACTTACGATTTCCTTCGAGCGGCGGGTGTCCCCCGGCTGCACGCGGGCGGTGCGCCGCTCGGCGTACAAGGCCCGCTCCCGGAGCCGGCAGAGGGCTCTGACGTTCGGCACGCCCTGTAACCTCGCTGCGGCGCGCGGCTGATGCCTGCCCGTTGCGCGGCTTGCCCTGCCCCCTTGGTACCGGCCTTACCACTGGCGCCGGAACGGGGGATGGAATCCGCCGCGTTCGCCAGCTATGTTGGCCGCTTCGCTACCGGACCGCACAGGTGCCGGAGCAAGGCGTTCAAGATGAGGAATCGTGCGCGAATCGTCGGCGGAGGTGTCAGGTTTCTGGTTGCGGATTGCGTTTCTCGCTCTCGCGGCGTTCTCGCTGACGCCGTGGGCCTCGCCGGCTGTGGCGTTGACGTTGGGAGCGATGTTCGCGCTGACGCTGGGGAACCCTTTTCCTGCGCAGACCGCACGAACGTCCAAGTGGCTGCTGAAGGCGTCAGTAGTAGGTCTTGGCTTCGGCATCCCGCTGGCTGCGGTGATGCGCGCGGGGGCGGCGGGCATTGGCTACACGGTTGCCGGAATCGCGACGGCGCTGACGCTGGGAATCCTGCTTGGGCGGTGGCTCGCGGTCGAGCGGCACACCTCGTTCCTGGTCACGGCGGGGACCAGTATCTGCGGCGGGAGCGCGATCGCGGCGGTCGGCCCCGCGATCGGCGCGCGGCCGGAGGCGATGAGCGTTGCGCTCGCGACGGTGTTCGTGCTGAACGCCGTGGCTCTCTACATCTTCCCGCCCATCGGACATCTGCTGGGGCTCTCGCAGGAGCAGTTCGCGGTGTGGGCGGCGGTGGCGATTCACGATACCAGTTCGGTAGTGGGCGCCGCTTCTGCCTACGGAGCCGAAGCGCTCGAAAGCGCGACGGTGCTGAAACTGGCTCGGGCACTCTGGATCGTTCCCCTCACATTCGGCGCCGCCGCATGGTACCGCCGCGGCGGTACCGCACCAAGTGACGGCTCCCGCGTTCAACTGCCCTGGTTCATCGGGCTATTTCTGCTCGCCGCAGTAGCCCGAACGTTGCTACCCGCCGCCGCGATGCCAGCGCTGGACGCACTAGCCCGCGCCGCGCGCGCGGGATTGGTGCTGACGCTCTTCCTGATCGGCGCCGGCCTCACCCGCGCTACACTCCGGGAGGTAGGCGTGCGGCCCATGGTGCAGGGCGTGCTGCTCTGGCTAGCGGTGGGCGGGCTGGCACTGTTCGCCGTCTGGCGCTGGGTGGGTACCTGAGCACACATTGACCTTCCGGATTGCCGCGCCGTTTTGCTTCTCCGTCCCCTGCTGATGCCTCTGACTCTCCCCGCTCCGCATTGATGCCGCCGATGAACTGCCTGCAGTCCGCGGGCCCGTCGCCACAATGGCGTCTCACCACTGTCGCCGTGCTGCTGCTGGCCGCCGGTTGCGCGGCGCCGCCTGGCTCTGAAGGCACGGCGGACATCCGCGGCAGCGCGACCTACCTCGAGCCCATTGTGCTGCCCCCCGGCTCGGTGCTCACTGTGCGGCTCCATACGAACAGTGACTCCGGCCAGGATAGCCTCGTCGCGATGACGCGCTTCGAAACGGCCGGGGAGCAGGTGCCGCTCCCATTCCGGCTTCGCCTCGATCCTGCTCCCGCACCCGGCGCCAGGCACACCCTGAAAGCAGAAATCGAGGTATACGGACAACCGCTCTTCGCCACGGGCGAGCCTGTGCCGGTACTCCCCCCATCCGACAGCGCTATCGAGTTGCGGCTGCAGCGGGTGGGCCCCGAGGGCGCGGATCCTACGCTGTGGGAGCAGGCGCGGCAGAGAGGCGTCGCTCTGCGGGCAGTCGGCCAGGAACCAGGCTGGCTGCTCGAGATCATCCCCGGCAAGCAGATGCTGCTCGCGACGGACTACGGACAGAAGACCGTCCACACCCCGGTCCCCTCGCCAAAGGCGGACACCGACGGCTGGATCCGCTACCACGCCGTCACCGAAGCGCACGACCTCGAGGTGCGCGTCCGCGAGCAGCCTTGCGCCGACTCGATGAGCGGCGAGCGCTTTCCGCTCACGGTGCGGGTGACGCTGGACGGCGGCGAGCTGCCCGGGTGCGGGCGGCGGCTGGGGCGCTGAAGCGAAAGCGATCATCACCGCACCGGCCGATCTCTGACCGCTTTCAAGAACCCACTGGCGTGACGTGCCGCACCGCCCAGCCGAGTACCGCAAGCCACAGAATCAGGATCACGCCGGCCGCGACCCAGCCCGCCCGCACCGGTCTCTCGCCCGAGATCGCCTTTTTTCGACAATCTTCCCAAACCTGCTCAGGTATTAGGCGTATAGTGAGCGCGATTCCGAGCGGCAGAAGCAGGAGACGCGCAGGGCCGGAGCTTTTACCTGTTCCTCGCGGACACCGAGGGCAACAGCACCTGCTACGACGCATGCGCCGAGGCCTGGCCGCCCTACATGGCAGAGGAAACTCCGGCGGCGGGATGCAGGCCACCTACGACGGCCATTCGCGGTACTACTACCACGAGGACCAGGCGCGGGTGACATCAAGGGCAGGACATCGAGGAGTCCGGCGCGGAGTGGTACCGGGTCTCGCCGCAGGGGAAGAAGCAGAGGCCGGAACCGCGCACCGCCGAATTCTCGGCGAACTCGGTCGCTACAAGCTGGACCTGGGCGACGGATCCCTGATCCATGGCACACCGGACCAGGCATCTGTGGGCTCGGCGACCACGCACGGCTGCCTGCGCTTGCGGGAGGCGGACCTTTGATTCATTTTCGATTCGTGCATGTGCCCGTAAGTACACCCGTCTATATCTACTAAACCGCGGGCCCGCCCACGGCGGCAACCCCGCGCGTAAGA
>JBBSMO010000230.1:0-4750 GCA_038233155.1 Longimicrobiales bacterium | reverse complement strand
GTTACCCAGCCGATAAGGACCGCGTCGAAATCGCGGCGCACCGGGTCGTTGATCTTGTCCAGCAGTGTGCCCCACTCGAGGATCTGCGGCTGGACGTCTATGCCGACCTGCCGCAGATCCGCCTGCACCACTTCTGTAATGTCCTTGCGTTCCTGGTTGCCCTGATTGGTGATCAGGTTGAAGCGGAACGGTTTTCCCTGCGCGTTCTCGATGGTTCCGTCACCGTCCCGGTCCTGCCAACCTGCTTCGGCCAGCAACTGCCGCGCGGCGGTCGTATCGTAACGCAGATCGGAGCCGGCCGCCTCGTCATACTGCCAGTAAAAGGGCGGAATGGTCGAGTTCGCGACTTGGCCGTAGCCGTAGAGGATGCCGTCTACGATCGCCTGCCGGTTGATCGCCATGGTGAGCGCCTGCCGGACCTTGGGGTCCTTGAACATCTCCCGGCGCTGGTTCCAGCCGATCATCACAAAATAGCGGTCGGGATAGGTGACGAGGCGGGCATTCGCCGCGGTTTTGATGCGCTGCGCCTGCTCTGGCGTCACCTGCAGGTAGTAGTCTACGTTGCCGGTGAGCAGCTCGGTCAGCAGGGTGGTCGGTTCGGGGATGTTGCGGTAGACGATGCGGTCCAGGTACGGGCGCCCGCCCAATGCTTCGGGAAAATCCGCGAAGGCGCCGAAGGTCCAGGTCTGGCCCGGCTGCCGCGACACGAACTTGAAGGGTCCGTTGCCAATCGGGTTGCTGGTGCTGTACGGGTGATTCTTGATCTCGGCCGGGGCGACATTTTCGAGCAGGTGCTTGGGTACCGCCGCGAAAGCCCGCCACGGGTCGATAAACTCGGCGTGCGGCTCCATCTCGACACGGAAGGTAAACGAGTCGACGGCCGTCGACTCTCCGTAGTGCGTCCAAAATGCGGTGTTCGGGAAGGCGGTTTGGGGGTCGCGCGCCAGGTCGTAAGAAAACTTCCAGTCTTCCGCCGTGGTCTTGCGCCCGTCATGCCAATACAGATCCTGCCGCAGATGGAAGGTGATGGCGCTGGTGTCCTCGTTCAAATCCCACGATTCCGCTGCGTACGGCTCCGCTTCGAAGTTCTCGTTGTAGCGGACGAGCGGCGAGTACAGCACGAACATCTGGAGATTGTTCGCGGTCGCGTCCGTACTGGTTAGGGGATTGATGTCCGGAATGTCGGCGATGTTGCCGATCACGGCGGTGCCGCCGTAGCGATCGGTTTCCGCCACATCGGCCGCGCCGGAGGCGCCTTCATCGCCACCGCAGGCGAAGAGGGACAAGAGTGTGAATGCGGCGGGCAGGCGTCGCAAAGTATTGATCATCGATGATGGAGTCGCAGGTATGGGAGCAGACGCGGAGCCGGGTTCCGCCCCGGCGAGAGGTATCGCCAATCTACTTGGCCAACCCGCCCGGTGTTCCGGCACTTCAACGCTGCAGGCCGGCCGGAATCCACCAATCGGAGATGTTGGCGAGCTTGCTTCGGACGTCCATCCGGACGTTCTGCAGCCGCGGCCCGACGCCTGCCAGATCTTCGGACCAGAACAAGAAGGTGAGCGGTTGGTCCTGTTGCAGGCCGCGCAGATACTGCGCCCAAAGATCCTTGGCTTCGGCGGTTCCGGAGCTGCGCAGCGCGCGTTCCGCCAGCTCATCCAGCCGGGGGTTGCACTGGCCGGTCCGGTTGGCCGAACCCGGTTTGCGGGCTTCGGCACAGGCAAACAATGGCGTGGGGTCCACCTTGAAGTTGTCCAAGATCCAGGCAGAGATCACCGCGTCATAGTCGCGCCCCTTGAACTGCTGCAGCATGGTCTGGAACTCGGCGGTGCGGACATCGGCTACCACCCCGATGTCGCGCAGCTGCCGCTGCATGACCGTAGCAAGGTCTTCCCGCAACTGGTTGCCGGTGTTCGTGAGCAAGGTGAAGCGAAAGGGCTGGCCGTCCTTGTCGAGCACCCCGTCGCCGTCGCTGTCCGTCCAGCCGGCTTGGGCCAGGAGCTGCCGCGCACCCGCCGGATCGAAGGGCAAGGGGTCGGTCTCGCTGTAGAGCGGGCTCCACGGGGGAATGAACCCCTGCGCGGGAACGCCGTACCCCTGCAGCAACGCCTCGATGATCTCGGGGCGGTTCAGCGACATGGTTAGGGCGCGGCGGACGCGCGCGTCCCGGAACATCGGCCGTTGCTGGTTCCACGCTACGTAGTAGAACTCGCGTGAGGGGAAGTGCTCGAGCTCGAGCCCCGCCTGGCCGGGGATCTGCCCTGCCTGCTCCGGAAGCAGCGTATAGGCGATGGCATCCGCGGCGCCGTTGACGAGTTCGGTGAGCATGGTCGTCGGCTCGGGAATGATCCGGAAGACGACGCGGTCCAGCATCGGCCGCCCGCCTAGCTCTTCGGGGTAGCTCTCCACCGCCGACAAGGTGACGGCCTGGCCCGCCTCCCACGAAACGAAGCGGAAAGGGCCGCTGCCGACCGGCTCGCGGCTGAACGGGTGCCGGGCGAGCGTCGCGGCGGTTGCATCTCCCAAAACATGGCTCGGAACGGGTGGCCACCAGAAGCCGTCCAGCGCCTGCGCGTGCGGGGCTAGAAAGGTGAAGTGGATGGTGGTGGAATCCCGCACCGTCGCCTTTTCGACCAACGACAAGAAGGCCGAGCCGAGCAGCGAAGCGGTCTCGGGGTTCTTGGCAAGATCGAAGGTGAACTTGACATCCTCTGCGGTCACTGGGCGGCCATCGTGCCAGTCGATGTCGTCGCGCAAGAAGAAGGTGACGCCCGTATCGCTCAGCTCCCACCGCTCGGCGAGCCCCGGCTGCGGCGTCAGATCCTCGCCGTAGCGGATCAACGGAGTGAACAACATGTCGTTGGCTACATCTACCCCGAGCGCGTAGGTGTTGATGACGGGGTTGAAGGACTGAAAGTCCACCAAGACGCCGACTACGGCTGTGCCGCCGCGCACCGGTTCGCCGGGCGCACCGCCCGCGGCCGCACCTTGCCCGCTCTCGTCGCCGCACCCGGTGACCGACAGCACACCCGCGCAGAGCGCGAGAACAACCCGGAGATGGCGCATCTCGTTCGTGAAAGGATGATCCCGGAACCCGCGGTATCATAAGCCGCGGCCTTCCTCTACAGCAAGCTACACCCGCCAGATCCAGCGGGGGTCGGAGAAGCGCTCCGCGCTCAGGCGGCAAGCTGCGGCCTCCTCGACGGCGGTCAGAGCGCTGTCGTAGAACGGTACCCCAACCACTGCCGACCAGCCGCCGAGCAGCGCCTCGGTAAGGCTTTCCCAGGAAGGAAGCGGCTGCAACCAGTCGGAGAGGGTAGCGGGGGCGGGGGCGGGGGCGGGAGCGGCGTCATCAGGAATCGCTGCTCCGCCAGTACGCAGCCGCGGCAGCAGCGACTGGTCACCGCGCAGCAAGAGGGAGCCGTGCTGCAGCACTACGTTGCCGTCGCGCCATTGCGCGCTGCCAACGAGCTTGCGGCCGCCCGCCGTGACCTCGCCCCCGGCTGGCTGCGCGAAGCAGGGACTCAGCGACGGCCTCGGCGCCGTGCCTGGCGCCGCAGCGTGCGCAACAGCCGGAACGCCGAGCTGGCGCAGGCCCGCGACTATAGCGCGGTTGATCAGGAAATACGCCGCCCGCGGGGACCCGAACGCGAGTGCGGGAAAAACCGCCGCATAGGTGAGCTCGTCTTCATGCAGTACAGCCCGCCCGCCCGTAGGCCGCCGCACGATGTCAATGCCGCGGCGGCGGATCTCCGCGAGATCATACGCGCCGCGCGCCGGCTGGTTACGGCCCAGAGAGAGACAGGGGGGATTCCAGCGGTAGAAGCGGAGGACGGGCGCCCCGCTGCCGCGCACCGAATCCATCAGCGCCACGTCGGCCGCCATGTTCCAGGCACCCGGCGCTGGCGGAGTGTCGATCAGCCGCCAGGCGCGGCCGCTAGGCGCGGCGTCAGCGGGAACCGCCAGCTCCCGCGTGCGGGCCCATCCCCCGCGTGTAGATCACCAGCACGCCGTGCGCGCTGCCGGTGCCGTAGAGCGCTCCGGCGAGAGAAGCAGGGATGAACTCGATGCTCTCGATCGAGTTCGGCTGCATCCGCAGCAGTGTGTCCGCCGCGTCATCCAGGGGGATGCCGTCCACGATGACCAGCAACGGAGCGGGGCACTCGGCGCTTCCCCGCTGGCCGCCCGCGCGGAAGCTGCCGCCCCCGCGTTCGGATACGATGCAGAGATGCTCGAACCCGTCCCTACCTTGATACGAGAAGACGCGTACTCCCGGAAATTCGCCGCGAACCAGCTCGCCCACGTGCAGCGCCCGGTGCTCCATCGCGGCGATGTTGTCCCGCAGCAGCAGGTTCTGCCGCACCCCGCCACGGCCGAGTGCGGCGCGGTCGCGGTACGAGCGGCCCCGAGCGGTGACACCCTCGAGCTCAATGGCCCGCGGGGCGAGCCGCACCTCGACGTCCACTACGCCGCCGGCGCCCAGAGCCAACGATTGGTCGTGCTTGCCATAGGCGAGGTGCTGCACCGTCAGCCGGCGTTCCCCATGCGGAACCTCGGGAAAGGTGAATCGCCCCCGCTCGTCCGTCAGGCGGTTGAACTGCATGCCGCTGAGCTGGACGACCGCTCCTGGAACCGGTTCGCCCGTGGCAGCATCGACCACCTGGCCCGCGACACGCGACCGCGGCTCCGTTGTTCCCGCCTGCCAGCCGGCGTTCCGCCCGCCGGTGATGCGTGCCTGGGTTTGCACCACCCG
>JBBSMO010000229.1:0-4783 GCA_038233155.1 Longimicrobiales bacterium | reverse complement strand
TTTCGCGGCCGAGAGCGTCTGCGCGTTGCATTTCCGCTGCCGGAGCCGACATGGCGGGGGCATCGCCGGCTTCTTCGCCGGCCGAACAGCCCGCTATCAACCCCAGCGGGAGGAGGATGCAGAATTTGGAAACAGGTATCATGAATATGCGTTGGTTGCTGGAAAACATCAGTCCAATCGCGCCTCGGAGGTGCAAGCGGTATGCCTCCGGAGGTCGTCCGCGTCGCGGCGGTGATTCGCTGCTTCTCGAGGTTGCTGCAAAACGGCGCCTATATCGCCAGCGGCCGGCCGCGACCAGGGTTGACGCGAAACGGCGGAGCCACCAGCTTTGAAGCCGGGGAGGGTTGGCAGAACGGCTAATGCACCGGTCTTGAAAACCGGTGAGCAGGGGATTTTGCCCGGAAGGGCTCCCGCGCTTTTCGCTTCAGACGGGTATTTGTCTCATTCATCGGAGTTCCGGGCGGACTGCTTCCCGGCGATCTTGTCCCGTTCTGTCCCGATTTTCCAAAACGGGACAGGGGGGAAGCCGCTCGCCGGGATAGCCGCCACTTCGTTGACCCCCTGCACGGAACGCAGCCCGTCCTGACGGCAATCGGCCTGTCCCGTCAAGGACGAGGTCTGACTTCGTCCGACCTGCACGCTCTGCTTCAGCATCCGCCCGAATTCGATGGAAGTAGTCTCCCACCGCGGGTAACGAGATCGTCGATACTACGAGGTCGACGCCCAGGGCTTTCTGCGCCGCGCCTGAACCGGTACGGCCGGACATGCGACGTGTCCGTCTATCGGTAGGTAGCGCTTCGCAGTCCTTGACACGATGCCGGAAATGTTCTGCCGCTTCTTCTTCCCGTGGTACAACGCCGAGCACAGCCACGGGGGCATCTCCATGCTCACCCCCGAACAGGTCCACTTCGGACGGGCCGCCGATGTCCTCACCCGCAGGGAGGCCGTCCTCCGTGAGGCTTGGGCCGCTCGTCCCGAACGTTTCGTCTCCGGCAAGCCGAAGCTCCAAACCCTCCCGGAGGCCGTCTGGATCAATCCCCCTTCCCCGTCCCTCACAACACAGGAAATTGCTCTCTAATTGTTCACCCGACGTGTCTCAAAGTCGTTGACAGGTTCCGCCGGATCAACCACTTTTCGGATGGAACTAGCTAAATCGGGGCCCTCCAACGTGGCGCCGCACGGCGGCACGCGGCGCCACGTCCTTGCCCCTTCGGAACACCGACGCTCGAGTGCTCCAACCTCGCTTTCGGAAATGGCGTTTGAAATTCCTATCCTCGATGCCGGCCGATGGCGCCGGGAGTGTTGAGGGGATATGATGAATTGTCGCTCCCGCGCAGGCATCTTGCGTCCGTGCCCGACGACGCGCGCGGCGTCGGGCACGGTCTGGCGGCGACACCCGCCGCTGCCGGTTGCAAGAGAAGAGAGGATGTGCCCTGCGCGCTACTGGCGGGTTCGCGGTCGGCCGCTAAACGATTGCGCTTGCCGTCGCATCGCGCATGGTGATGGACTCAGGCTCACGATGAGACATACTCCGAACGAATCGATGATCGGCACCGTGTTCCCGCTCGAGCGCTCATGATTGGCCGCCGCCTTTTCGAACTCACGCATCGCCTGCGCGGCTCTCAGGCGCTAGAGCGCCTCGCCGACATACGGAATGAGGGCAAGCGGCCACCGGAGGAGGTACAGGCGCGGCAGTGGGCTGGCGTGCAGCGGCTGTTGCTACACGCGGAGGCCCGTGTGCCGTACTACCGTGAGATGTTCGCCAACCTCGGCATTGCGGCGAGGGACATCCGCACCCCCTCCGACTTCGCACAACTGCCGATCCTGACGAAGGACATCGTGCGTGCCAATCGTGATGCACTGGTCGCGGAGGGATTCGAACGGAGTGCGCTCGTCGTGCATCGGAGCGGCGGGTCCACCGGTGTGCCGCTGGAGTTCTTCCACAGCAAGGAGGCACTGGACCTCTCGGAAGCCGGGATGTACCGCAATTTCCTGCAAGCCGGCTGGCAACCGGGGGAGATGGTCGCCTTCTTCTGGGGGTTCACGCCCGCCGTGCGCAACATGTCGCGACCGGAATTCGAGCTGCGGCAGTGCATTCGCCGCTCGTACCAGTTCGACTCTTTCCGCCAGGGTCCGGAAGATCTGGCCGGCTGGGTCCGCACACTGCACAGGATCCGGCCATCGGTCGTGTTCGGATACACGTCCAGCATCGCGCTCTTCGCCGAGTGGGCACTCCAGGAAGGCAAACGGCTCCCTCCGGTGAAGGGGGTCTTCTGCACGGCCGAGAAGCTCTTTCCGCGGCAGCGCGAAGCGATCGAGCGGGCGTTCGATGCTCGCGTCTACGACATGTACGGGAGCTCGGAAGTCCGGAACATCGCCTGCGAGTGTTCGTTCGGCTCGTTCCATCTCAATTCGGACTTCGTCTACGCCGAAGTTGCAAACCCGACCAGACAGGAGCCACAGAACCTGCTGCTGACAGGGCTCACGGATGAGTCGATGCCCTTCATCCGATACCAGAACGAGGACTGCGGTACCCTCTTCCCGATCACCTGCGAGTGCGGCTCGGGGTTTCCCGCCGTCCGCCTCGATATTGCCCGAACGTTCGACGAGTTCCGCCTCTCAAACGGCCGGGTCGTGCATGGGCTGTTCTTCACGCACCTTTTTTACGGGGTGAACTCGGCGCGGATGTTCCAGTTCCGCCAGGTAGACCACGACCTGATCGAACTGGACGTCGTTCCCGATGCCGCGGCGGACGGGCTCCAGACGACGCTCGACGAGATCCGCAGCAAGGTCGAGTCGCTGAACCCGGGCAGGCTACGTTGCGTCGCGCGGCTGGTGGAGAGCGTACCCCTGTCGCGAGCGGGCAAGCACCGGTTCACGATCTCGATGCTCGACGGATCGGCTCAGCGAGGTACCACGCGCGGCGATGTACCCCCATCGAGATAGTCGCTCGATCTAAACGGCGGCTCCCTGGCTGCGTGATCGTCGGCCGCGCTCGCGCCGCTCAGCGAAGCTCCGCACCGGCAGACGGTACCGCGTGCCGTGATGGATTGGGGCAGCGGAGTGGCGGGAGGCCCCGACGTGCAGCCCGGGCGGCTCATCGCTGCGCGACCGCGACTGGCACGCCTCGCCCGCGACCCGATGCGGGCACGTTTCCGGTGCGTCCCGCCCTGACTCCTCCCTGACGAGCAATGCTGTCGGCCTGCAGGGCCAGATCGGCGAGAACGAAGATCACCGCGACATACAGGTAGAGGAAGGAACTCCGGTGCAGGATCGCGAAGACGCAGGCCAGCAGAAACCCGAGTAGCCCCGCATTCAGCAGTTGTAACTGCCTGGCCGCATTCGGGCTGTGCGCACGCAGCACCCGCTGTGCCTGAATGGACATGCGAACCGCGCTGTCCAGGAAGAGCATGAAAAGAGCGAATCCGACATAGCCGGTCTCGGCCAGGAGATTGAGATACATCCCGTGCGTTTCGCGCTCTCCCGTGCGTTGTTCCACGCCGGGTTGCTTCGCGCGTGATCCGCGTTCGCCTTCGGATAGGCATCGCTGATCACCGCCCGCGCGACTTTCCAGATGACCCACCGCTGCTCCGCGGACGAGTCCGCATCGCCGAGGGTCTCCTCGGACGTGAGGTTCTTCATCGCCTGGATCCGCTCCCACACGGCCGTTGGCGCGGCCAACGTGATCAGGCCGGCCGCGGCTCCCAGCAGCATCAGTGCGCGGAGCCGCTGCTTCTCGCGCGCCAGTGGGTGCTCTCCCTGCCGAAGCGGATCCGACTCTTCCTGCCCCACGACCCGCGCCTGTCCGGCGACGTGCTCCGCGTCCTGCTGCGCGCCATTCGCACCACCCTCCGTCGCGCCAGCCCCGGCGCCGCGCCCGACGCGCAGCTCGGCGCCGTCTCCTTCCTGCACCGCTTCGGCTCCGCCCTCAACCCCCACTTCCACTTCCACCTCGTCGTCCTCGACGGCGTCTTCTCCGTTGGCGACGATGCCAGCGTCACCTTCCACGAGGCGACGCACCTCTCTGCCGACGACGTGCAGCGCCTCGAGCGCACGCTGCAGCGTCGCGTGCTCCGTCTCTTCCGGCGCCGCAAACTCCTCGACGAGCACACCGCCGAGGGCATGCTCACCTGGCAGGCCAGCGGCGGCTTCAGCCTCGATGCCTCGGTCCGCATCCATGGCTCCGACGCCGCGGGGCGCGAGCGGTTGCTCAGACCGGGTACCCGCCGCAGGCGGGTGGCGCCAGGCCGCCCTTCGCCCTCGGACGCCTGCGCATCGAGGGCCACGTTGAGGAGCGCAGCACCACCCGGGTACCTGGCGAGGCAGGCATCCGCCAGGTCCGCTACCACCCCGCGCGACCCACCCGCGACGGACGCACCGTCCTCACCCTCTCGCCCCTGGAGTTTCTCGCCGCGCTCAGCCGCCTCATCCCGCCACCCCGCGTCCACCGTCACCGCTCCCACGGCGTGCTTGCTCCGAACGCGCGGCTGCGTGAACAGGTTATCGCCCTCGGCCGCGACGACGGCGAGGGGCCGGGCGATGCCGCCACCCGCGGCGCAAGCCACGACGTGCCTCATGGGACCGGCACCGCGGGCAGCGACGCTCCGGAGAGCAACGCTCCCGACCCGCCGGTCTCGCCGCAGCGCGCCGCCGCCCGCTCCCGCTGGGCCCGCCTCCTCGCCCGCATCTACGAGGTATTCCCCCTCACCTGCACCGACTGCGGCGGCGACATGCGCATCCTCGCCTTCATCACCGCCCTTCATCACCGCCGCCGAGCCCGTCG
>JBBSMO010000228.1:0-4786 GCA_038233155.1 Longimicrobiales bacterium | reverse complement strand
TCGTGAGCCCCGGCAGCGCTAGGCAGAAGTGCCCCAGCGCGATTACGATTCCACCATAGAGTACCGCCCGCCGCTGCCCGACGAAGCGGTCTGCGACCCAGCCGCCGGGCAAGGCGAAGAGGTACACACCTGCCGTGTACAACCCGTAAATCGCGCCCGCCTTCGCCGCGTCCAGGCCGAGGCCCCCTTCCAGCACCGTCGCGGTCATGAACAGGATGAGCATTGCGCGCATCCCATAGAAGCTGAAGCGCTCCCACATCTCGGTAAAAAAGAGCGTCGCCAACCCGCGCGGGTGCCCGAAGAACGCCGTCTCTCCGGGAACGACCGGGTGCACGGCACCGCGCGCGCCGGCGACTTCAGCCGCCGCGGGACTGGCGAACTCGGAAGAAGGGTCCTTTGTCATCCGCAACGGTAGGTGAGGGCTGAACGCCGCCAGAAGCCGCGCCGGCAGATACGGCTGCTTTCAGCAATGTACCCAACCGGCTGCGGAGCGGCCAGAACGTGCGTGCCGATGGCAACCGCGGCGCTAGATGCGGGCTCCATCCTGTCCCGGATACGGTTCGTCCCTCCGCCGTTGGAATCGGGGCGAACGGGCTCTATCGTTCATGCGAAAGGAGACCCGATTCACTCTATCCTCAGGAGCACTCCCATGATTTCTCGCCCTCTCCGCTGGACGCCCGCCGCACTGCTCGTTCTCGCGTCGGCTTGCGGAACGGTCACGACCTCCGGCACGGCTGTGGGACCCCGGTCGCAATCCTCGTTCGTGCCGACGAGCGAACTCCGAACGGAGTACGCCGCCAACGCACACGACTACCTTCAACGTCTGCGCCCGCACTGGCTGCACGCCCGCGGGGACGCAGGGCCTTACGGGGCTGGCGTCGCGGTTTACATGGACGGCTTGTATTTCGGAGGGCTACAGTCGCTCCGAGATATTCCGCGCACCTGGGTCGCGTCTTTCGAGCGGATCAGCGGCCGCGAGGCCGCGCGTCGCTTCGGCACGGCCAAAGGCGGCAGCGCGATCGTGATCACCTCGCCTCGCGGCGATACAGCGTTGCGCTGAGGGTTGGGCTCAGAGGGAACACTGGACCTTCGACTGTTCTCCCTTCCCCCGTGTGGGGGAAGGGCGGGGAAAGGGGGGTCTTGAGGAGAGGCGAGCTGCGTGTGCTCCAGCCGCGACTTCCGTCGTTGCGCTGCGGGAGTTGCTCGGGTCGCTCTGCCCCGGCTACTGCAATTCGCCGGAAGGGAAGAGGGGGGCGAACGCTTTCCAAAATCTTTCGGCGTCGAAGGGCTTGAAAACCACAGGGAAGCCGTTTTCGGCGAGTTGTTCGAGCACCATCGGCGAGTAGGTGGTCACGCAGAGTATTTTCACCTCGCAGGTGGTACGCAGCTCGTCGAGCAGCGCAGCCGCCCGCAGCGGAGAATCGGGGAGGTTGAGGATGAGGACAGCGGGGCAATGCAGGCGCACCAAGGGGAGCACGCCATGGAGCCCTTCCCAGCCAGCGGTCGCGGTGAAAGCACTATCCTGTTGCCTTAGCATGCGCAGTACCTTCTCCCGCGCCAGCGGGTCCTCGTCTATCACCAGAACGCGCTCAGGCAGGTTGTGCGGGCGTAGCTTTCGCGATGCAACGGCAGCGGGACGGAGCTGGCGGTCCGTGCCTACCAAGCGGCCTACTTGCCTGGCTCGAGCCGCTGCATCAGATGGTCGCGGTAGGTGCGGCTCAGCTTGACCTCGCTGCCGTCCTTCATGAAAAGCATGTAGTCGCCCGCGAACCAGGGATGCAGCTCGCGCACACTGTCCAGGTTGACGATGCTCGAGCGGTGCACCCGGAGGAAGACCGCCGGGTCCAGCACCTGCTCGAGCCGGCCGATGGTGTCGCGAATGGTGTACGTTTCGCCGCTCACATGCAGCTTCATGTAGTTGCCGTCCGCTTCGATCCAGTCGATCTGAGTGGCGCGCAGAAAGATCATCCGGCCGTCCTCCTTGACCAACAGCCGGTCGATACGACCTGCACGTTCCCCCTGTAGGCCCGTTGAACGCGAGCCCGGGCCGTTCGTGTCCTCCAGTAACCCGAGAAGTTGCCGCGCCTGTTGCACCGCCTTGCCAACCAGATCCTCCCGAACCCGGGTGAGAGCCGCTTCGAGCCGCTCCGCGCTGAAAGGCTTCAGCAGATAGTCGAGCGCATGGACATTGAAGGCATCAATTGCGTACTGATCGAACGCGGTGACGAAGACAATGGCCGGGAGCGGAGTCCCGTTCAAACGCCGGAGCACCTCGAAGCCGTCTACCCCGGGCATCTGCACGTCCAAGAAGACCAGATCGGGCGTTTCAGTGGTGATGGCCTGAACCGCCTCTTCCCCTGTCGCGCAGTCACCCGCGATCTCGACATCCTGGTGATCCCGCAGGAGGCGGTGCAGCCGCCGCCGCGCGATGGGTTCATCATCTACGATTAGCGTTCGGATCTTCATGTGCCATACACAGGTTCTTGCGCGCGACGGTCTGAACGCAGTGCCTCCCGGTAAGGGATGGCGACGGCTGCGATCACCCCGCCTTCGCGGCGGTTGCCTAAGTGGAAGTGGTGGCCGGCGCCATACAGTTGCTCGAGCCGGGCCCGGGTGTTCCGGATCCCTACCCCCACCCGCTCGGGCGGCCGGTCCGGGAGCCCCTCGCCATTGTCCTGCACGGAGAGGCGGAGCAGGCCGTTGGTTGCGCGGCTCCGCACCTCGATGGTGCCGGGGCCAGACTGGCGGGAGATGCCGTGGCGGATCGCGTTCTCGACCAGTGGCTGCAGCAGCAGGTTAGGTACTTGCGCCTTCAACGTTTCTGGTTCAATGTCGAACGTGACCGTCAACCGGTCTTGGAAGCGGGTCTGCTCGATGTCCAGATAGGCGCGCAGAAAAGCGAGTTCTTGTTCGAGCGGCACTTCCTGCGCCTGCCCGGAATCCATCGAGGTGCGGAGCAGGTCGCCGAGCCGGGTGATCATCCGGTCGGCTGCCTCGGGGTCTTCGTGGACCACCTCCGAACTGGCGTGCAGCGTGTTGAACCGAAAGTGCGGCTGGATCTGCATCTTCAGCGCTTGCAGCTCGGCATCGGCGAGTTGCGCCCGGAGCGTGGATTCGTGCAGCTCGCGCTCGCGCAGCCGGCGGTAGTAGTCGATGGCGTGGGCGATGCCGACGATGATCCAGTACCATTGAATGTTCCAGTGTATGGTAGCGCCAAGGTAAGCAGCCCAGGAAGGTGATTCCTCTGGCCTCAGCACTGTTGCGACCTGGTGGTTGAAGGTCACCACGGCAAGCGCAACCAGAATGCCGGCTACGATGTGGATCAACAGCGGGGAAGCGACGTGCCCCTTGCGGAAAGAGATCCGCCTGCCGAGCCCGAGCACGGCGGGGGTAAGCAGCGCCCAAAGATACGCATCGGCGAAGTTGCCGATGAGAACCGGGGCGAGCTTCGGAGTGAATTCCGGGTCGCTGAGCGCGTAGATGAACGGGCGCGTGGCGAAGAACGCGCCTACCAGAGTCCAGCAGCCGAAGATGATGGCGTACTTCGCCCATCTTCGGCGGGCGCGCGGCTCGGAGGCGGGATCGGTCACGTGTAGCTCATAACTCGGATGGATACGTTGGCACGGGCGGGCCCGGGATGCGCGCGGGCCGTCTCTCCATTACCACGTACCCCTCGGCAGGGTTTCGCACCGTCACCTAAGGGCCTCACTGCCGCCGGGTGTAGCGGATCGTCCAGAGCGGCTCCCACGTCTTGCCGTTATCGGCCGAGCGCTCCCAGTGCCAGGCCAACCGGTCGCGTTCCAGGTCTCCCCACCACATCCGCTGCTGGAAAGGCTGGCCTTCCCGGCTGATGGCCGTACGGGCAAGAATCAGGGTGTCGCCGCTCATGCCACCCGTGAAGTCGAGGTAGCTGCCGGTGTTGTCCACCCAGGTCTGCTTCCACTCGCCGGCCGCAGCGTCATACGTTGAAACGCTCGTGCCGCGCAGCCCCGAACCGCCCGGCGTCAGATCGGCGAACTCTTCCTGAATGACGCACCCGTCCAAGGTGCGGGTGATGGTGTTGGTGCCGCCCCCGTTCTCCCCCCAGGCGAGGTCCCACTCGCCAACCCAGAAGTCGAGCTGCCGGTACTCGGGGGTGCTGCAGGGGGCGGGGCGGGTGGTATCCGCGGGGGCAGGGGACGCGGGCGGATTCTGAGATACCGCCGGCGGTGAGAGGGTCGTTAAAAGCACACCGAGGGATACAAACACAATGACTTCTTTCATGTCGCTCCTGAACGCGAAAGGCGTGTTATCATCACCTGCGGTGCTGCCGGCGATGAGGTCTCCAGGCCATGAGGTCACCGGTGAACCTGGTGATGATACTCGCTGCGAGGAGTGCACTGGCGAGCATCAAAAACGATCCGGGCAGGCCGGAAAAACCTGAATCAGTCCCGAGCCTCCGTGCTGCGAGAACTACAGAGCTGAACGCGGTGAAGCTCCCGTGCAGCCGGTCGAACACAGAGGCGTGGCGACAGAGTCATGAGGGCTGAGCAACAGGTCGAATGCCCCTGGCGCAACACCGGATCCGGCGAGTCGTGGCCGGGCGCGTTCCGCAACGGTTTGGCTTCGGGGCTGTTGAACAGCGCTTCAGAGTGAGGGCTCATCGCTCGGGATTTCTTAGACCAGAATATCATCCAGCGGGGGTTGCTTCAGCAACCATCGTTTCAGCGAAAGCCGCAACCCCGAACTCGGGTTCGTCCACAGTAACCCTATCCCTTAACGGAAGGATGCGTCCCGCCGCCAAAAC
>JBBSMO010000227.1:0-4788 GCA_038233155.1 Longimicrobiales bacterium | reverse complement strand
TCCGGCAGCTTTCGAGTGGAGCGACGACGGCTGGCGCGGTGTGCCGCTGGCGGAGCTGGTGATCTACGAACTGCACGTGGGCACTGCGACCGCCGCCGGTACCTTTGACGCGCTGATCCCCCGACTCGGCGAGCTGGCGGATCTGGGGGTGACCGCCATCCAGTTGATGCCGGTTGCTGACTTCCCTGGCGATCGGAATTGGGGCTACGACGGGGTGTACCTGTACGCCCCCGCCCGCGCCTATGGAGGACCCGACGGCTTGAAGCGGTTGGTAGATGCCGCGCACCGCGCCGGCCTCGCCGTCCTGTTGGACGTCGTCTACAACCACTTCGGACCAGAGGGAAACTATTTGCCGGCTATCACCAGCGGCCGCATCTTCACCGAGCGGCATCACACGCCGTGGGGTGCCGCGGTGAACTACGACGGCCCCGGCAGCGACGCCGTGCGCGAATTCGTCATCCAAAACGCGCTGTATTGGGTGCACGAGTTCCACATTGACGGGCTGCGGCTGGACGCGACGCACGCCATCCTAGACGATTCACCGGTGCACCTGGTCGAAGAATTGGCGGCGAGGGTGCATGACTCGGTTGCCGCGGACCGCCACGTCTTGATCATTGCAGAAGACGAGCGCAACGAACGGCAGTTGATCCTGCCGCGCGGGCAGGGCGGTGCAGGTCTGGACGCCGTTTGGGCGGACGATTTCCATCACCAGCTACGCCGCCTCGTCGCCGGCGACAGCGAAGGCTACTACGCTGACTACAGCGGTACTGTCGCCGATCTCGTCCTGACGCTTCGGCGCGGCTGGTATTACGAGGGGCAGCTAGTAGAACGAACCGGCGAGACACGCGGCACGCCGGCGGCGGGGTTGCCGCCGCGGCGCTTCGTGCACTGCATCCAGAATCACGACCAGGTGGGGAACCGTGCCTTCGGCGAGCGGCTCAATCACGACATCGAAACCGCGGCATTCCGCGCCGCATCGGCATTGCTCCTGCTCACCCCGTTCACGCCTCTGTTGTGGATGGGGCAGGAGTGGGCGGCCACCTCGCCATTTCTCTACTTTACGGATCACCCGCCCGAGCTTGGGCGGCTCGTCACTGAGGGGCGCCGCAAAGAGTTCGGCCACTTCAGCGCCTTCAGCGACCCAGCCGCCCGCGAGCGGATTCCAGACCCGCAGGCGGAGGAAACGTTCAACCGGTCGAAGTTGCGCTGGGACGAGCGGGATGGCGAGACGCACCGCGGCATCCTGCGGCTCTACCGCGAGCTGCTGGCGCTGCGGCGTGAGCACCCTGCGCTGCGAACCGCCGAACGGGGCCGCTTCGAAGTTGCGCCTCTCGGGGAGAACGCGCTCGCGCTGAGGCGCTCGGCGGCCGGTACGGGGGATCTGCTCGTAGTTGCCTCATTCGAGGGACCGACTCGGCTCGACCTCGGATCTCTCCAGGAGACGCGGCCGCCAGCGTCAGCAGCGTGGCGGCTGCTTTTATCCACTGAAGAAAAAGCTTTCGGTGCGGCCGAGAACGGAGCGGTCCGGCTGAGCGGAACGGACGAATTGGAGATCAATGGCGCCGCTACCGCGGAGTTGGAAAGCGGCACCAAAACGCTCTGAGATCCCTGATCCTTCCTGCTAACCCAACCCAGCCGGCCTACTCGGTCGGCACCGGCTTAGCTTTCCCGCGGAGGATGCTCCTGGGCGAGTCCCAAAACGCTCTACATCACTCTACGCCATTATCGAGGCTGTGAAATGATGCCCAGCCGCTGCAGCCGTGCAAGCAGGTCGTCGGTGATCTTATCTTGACTGCGGTTGACTGTCTGCAGTCTCACCTCCGGTTCCGCCGGGGCCTCGTACGGGCTGCTAACCCCGGTGAAGTGAGTGATCTCGCCTCGTTCGGCTTTGGCATAGAGACCTTTGGTGTCTCTGGCTTGGCAGACCTCGAGCGGCGTGTCGACAAATATTTCCAAGAATCTTCCCTCGGGCACAAGACCGCGTACGCGATCGCGGTCTTGCTGAAAGGGCGAGATGAAGGTGCAGAGCACTACACATCCTTTCTCAAAGAACAGCTTCGCGACCTCGCCCACCCTGCGGATGTTCTCGGCCCGATCTTCGCTGGAAAAGCCAAGGTCCGCGCACAGGCCGTGTCTCACCTGGTCCCCGTCCAGGAGCATTGTTTTTACCCCCTCTTCGAACAGGCGCCGCTCGAGCGTCCGCGCGATGGTGCTTTTCCCGGATCCGGAAAGGCCCGTGAACCACAACACCGCCGCCTGGTGACCGTTCTTCTGTTCGCGTTCTTCTCTCTGAATGTTCCACTTCTCCCAGACCACGTGCGGGCTTTTCAGCCGTTCCTGCCGCTCGGTCTGCAGTACGGCCTCGGCAGTTCGCACCTCCCCGCGGATCATCCCCGCCGCCACCGTCACATGAGTATGCGGGTGGATTAGAATGAAGCTACCGGTCTCGCGGTTGCTGTCATACGGGTCGAAGAAGACGGGTTGAGAGCTGGTGATCTCCACGCGACCGATGTCGTTCAGCCCGAGCGTGCTCGCCTGCTCGCGGTGCAGCGTGTCCACATCGATGCGGTAAACGAGGTCCGAGATGTATGCCTGGACCTGACGGGTAGTGTGCATCAGCACGTAACGTGCGCTTCGGTCCATCGGCTCTTCGTACATCCAGCAAAGGATCGCTTCGAAGCGTAAGTTCACGAGTGGCAGGCTCTTCTTGCGGACGATCATCTCGCCGCGGCTGATGTCCACCTCGTCCTCGGTCGTCAGCACCACCGATTCGCCCGCCGCGGCCTCTTCCCGCTGCGCTTCCGGGGTTTCGATGCTCCGGATGCGGGTCGTCATCCCGCTGGGCAGCACCACCACCTCTTCGCCCGGCTGAATGGTGCCCGAGGCGATTCGCCCCGCGTAACCGCGGAAGTCCTGCGTGGGACGAATCACGGTCTGCACCGGGAAGCGGAAGTCGACCAAGTTGCGGCTGACTCCCACGGGCACGTTCTCCAGATGGTTGAGCAGTGTGGGGCCGTCGTACCAAGCGGTCTTAGCGCTCCGTTCCACCACATTGTCGCCGAGCAACGCGCTCACCGGAATGAACGTTAGATTGTCTACGTTTAGCTTCGCGGCAAAGCCCGTGTACTCCCTCCGGATCGTCTCGAACACCTCCTCCGAGAAATCCGCCAGGTCCATTTTGTTGACCGCGACCACCAGATGCGGAATTCCGAGCAGAGAAGCGATGAAGCCGTGTCGCTTGGATTGTGTCTGTACGCCCTTACGCGCATCGATCAGGATGATCGCGAGCTCGGCCGTGCTGGCCCCCGTGACCATGTTTCGCGTGTACTGCACATGACCCGGCGTGTCGGCGATGATGAACTTGCGTCGAGGGGTGGCGAAGTAGCGATATGCCACGTCGATGGTGATATTCTGCTCGCGCTCGGCTCGAAGACCGTCGGTCAACAGTGCCAAGTTGACGTATCCCTCGCCGCGCTGCTTGCTTGTGCGTTCGACGGCTTCGAGCTGGTCTTCGAAGATGCTCTTCGTATCGTAGAGCAGGCGCCCGATCAGCGTGCTTTTGCCATCATCCACCGAGCCGGCGGTAGTGAAGCGCAGCAGGTCCATGTTCGTGTACAGGCCAGCCGACTCCGGAACAACCGAAGCGGGGGGACTGGCGTAGGGCAAAGTTGTCGCGTCTATCAGTTCTCCACCTGTGCTTTCAAGTTGCGGCTCGGTCGGCTGGCTTGGCTGCTGGCACATCAGAAGTACCCTAGCCGCTTACGGTCTTCCATGGCCGCTTCCGAGCGTTTGTCATCGCTTCTCCCCCCCCGCTCGGCGATGCGAGCGGCGGCCACCTCTTCGATGATCTCCGCCAGCGTGCCGGCCCCGCTCTCCCACACCCCCGTGCAGGTGATGTCGCCGATGGTGCGGCAGCGCACCATCGTTACTGCCGAGGATTCCCCTCGCAGCACGCGGTTGTGCTCGCCCACGGCCAGCAGGACACCGTCCCGGCGGATTACTTCCCGTTCGTGCGCGAAATAGAGAGAGGGCAAGGCAATGTCTTCCCGCGCGATGTACTGCCAGACGTCCGATTCGGTCCAGTTGGAGAGCGGGAAGACGCGGAAGTGCTCGCCCAAGCCTTTGCGCCCGTTGAACAGGTTCCATACTTCGGGCCGCTGATTCTTGGGATCCCATTGCCCAAACCGGTCCCGATGAGAGAAGAAGCGCTCCTTTGCGCGTGCTTTTTCTTCGTCCCTCCGCCCGCCGCCGAAGGCGGCATCCGCCTTCCACTCTTCCAGCGCGTCCAGGAGGGTTACGGTCTGTAAGCTATTGCGGCTGGGGTTTTCGCCCGGCTCTTCGCTGCAGCGCCCCCGATCGATCGAGTCCTGCACAGAGGCGACGCGTAGCTCGCAGCCGACGTCCTCGACGAGACGATCTCTGAAGTCGATGGTTTCGGGGAAGTTGTGCCCTGTATCAATGTGCAGCAGCGGAAATGGGAAAGTGCCCGGCCAGAACGCCTTTCGGGCAAGGTGCACCATCACGATCGAGTCCTTGCCGCCGCTGAAAAGCAGAACCGGGCGCTCGAATTGAGCCGCGGTCTCCCTCATCACATAGATGGCTTCGCTCTCCAACTGAGTGAGGTTACCCTGCTGGTAGTGGGGGCGCGGCTTGACAGAAGTGTCACGCTCGACCTGCTGTACTTGTGTTGCCATTTCAGAATGACCAGAAGAAAGGGACAAAAAGGAGGATCATCAGGATTACGACCAACGTGAGCGGCGCCCCGAGCCGGAAATAATCGCCGAATCG
>JBBSMO010000226.1:0-4792 GCA_038233155.1 Longimicrobiales bacterium | reverse complement strand
TCGCGAACTGACCCCCTTCCTTTTCGCCGACTACTACGGCGGTCTGGTTACGCGCGGCAATCCCTTCCTCGAGCGCAGCCGCATCTTCAACGGAGACATGCGTTGGGAGTGGTTCTTCCCGCCGGGGGCGCTGATCTCCGCAAGCGGCTTCTTCAAGTCGTTCGACAAACCGATCGAACCCTTTGCGCTGGTGCTCGGCAGCTCTCCAGGGGCCACCTGGGTAAATACCGAGGGCGCTAACCTGTACGGCGTCGAGCTCGAGTTCCGCTCCTCGCTCGGCTTTGTGGCCCCGCTGCTCGATAACCTCGCGCTGGACGCGAACCTCACCCTCGTCCGGTCTGCCGTGAGCGGCGACAGCGTAGTCCTCTACAACCCCAGCAGCGGCACCCCGCTGCCCCTCGAGACGAGCGCAGATCAAGACCGGCCGCTGTTCGGCCAATCTCCGTACACCCTCAACCTTGGCCTCACCTACGATCTGCAGGGCACCGGAACCAGTGCAACGCTTTTGTTCAACCGGTTCGGGCGGCGCCTGGACGCGTTCGGCGGGGCGAGCCTTCCCGACATCTACGAAGACGGGCGCAGCCAGCTTGACTTTGTCCTCGAACAGCCCGTCTGGTACGGAATGGAGCTCAAGCTCTCCGCGAGCCGCCTGCTCGGCGGCGATGTCACCTTCGAGCAGACCTTCCCGGACGGGGAGACGGTGATCACGCGGCAGTACGACCTCGGCCGCAAGTTCTCCATCGGCATCGCCTGGGAGCCAGGCAACCGGTAGGGCGGCATCTCAACCTTTCGAACAACAACTCACGAGGAGAATGACCAAGATGATGAAGTCCAATAAGCGCTGGAGAAGCACTGCCTTTGCCCTCGCACTGCTGGCCGGGGTAGCCGCCTGCGGCGATGACGACCCTGCGCCAATCGTGGAACCCGACCCGCTCGCGGCGCCGACCGGAGTCAATGCGGTCCGGGCGGGGAGCGATATCCAAATCACCTGGAGCAGCGTGACCGGGGCGGAGAGCTATACCGTACAGAAGCAGACCGGCGTCAGTGGGTCCTTCGCCGACCTCGCCACGGGCGTATCGGGTACGCAGCACACAGATGCCAACCCCGGCGAAGGCAACTTCCTTTACCGGGTAATCGCGGTGCGCGGATCCGAACGGTCGCCTGCCAGCGAACAGGCCGGGATCACCGTAAACTTGCGGGCGATCTTATCCAGCAACATCACCGGAACCAGGACCCTTTCGGCGGACAGCATCTACATCATGCAAGGCGTGATCCGGGTCGTCTCGGGCGGCCGGCTGGTGATCCCGGCGGGAACCGAGCTGCGGGGAGATGCGAACGTCACACCGACGGCGCTTCTGGTAGAGGTCGGCGGGCAAATCGATGCGCAGGGCACCGCCACAGCACCCATCGTCTTCACGAGTTCCAAGGCACCCGGCTCCCGCGCCCGGGGTGACTGGGGTGGCGTGCTCATCGCCGGAGATTCGTATTGCAGCTTCCCGCAGCCCTGCGAATCTGAAGGTGTTTCTGCAGTGTACGGCGGCGACGACGTAGACGACAACAGCGGCATTCTCCGTTACGTGCGCATCGAGTTCGCCGGCTACGAGGCGAGTCCCGGCAACGAGCTGAACGGCCTGTCGTTGTTCGGGGTCGGCAGCGGCACCACCATAGAATACATCCAGGTGCACTACGGCTCCGATGACGGCATCGAGCTGTTCGGCGGAACGGTAGACATCAAGTACGCCATCACCACTGGCAACGACGACGATTCCTTCGACTACTCGACGGGGTGGCAGGGCCGCGGCCAGTTCTGGATCGTGCAGCAGGCGGAGAACGCTGGCGACAAGGGCTTCGAAGTGGACGGCAACGAAACCAACTTCAACGCCACTCCGCTCACCGACCCCCGCATCTACAATGTGACCGTCGTCGGCCAGGGAGCGGGTAGCAGCGATGCTCTGCTCTTCCGCCGCGGCACGGCGGGACAGGTACGCAATGTGATCGTGTTGAACTGGCAGGGTGGTGCGGCGGTAGATGTGGATCAATCCGAAACCGTCAGCCACTGCACGCCGAACCCGATTCTCGACAACGTGATCGTCTTCAACGTGGGCGAGCTGTTCGACGCGGACAGCGACACCTTCGAGGCGAGCTGCACCGGGAGCAACGTTCGCGAGACGGACCCGATGCTGGGAGCTCCCACCAACCGGCAGGCGCCGAACTTCCAGCCGCAGAGCGGGTCGCCAGCCCTCACCGGTGCGGCTACACCGCCGAGCGACGGGTTTTTCGACGCGGCTCCCTACCTTGGCGCGGTCGCGCCCTCGGGCACGCCGTGGTCTGAGGGGTGGATCACGACCGCCGTGAACTGACCCCGGCGCATTTAGGACCAGGCCCTGAGGAAAACCGCCCCGCGCCGCAGCAGTCGGCGCCGGGCGGTTCTTCGCTGGTCGAAAGCGTTCAGATGAACACGGCGCGCAGCGCCACGAAGAGGATCATTGCAATGATGGCAGCAGCGGGGATGGTCGCGAGCCAGGAGTTCACGATTTTACCGATCACCCCCAGGTTGAGCGCCGCCATCCCCTGAGCAAGACCGACGCCGATCACCGAGCCGACAAGGGTGTGGGTGGTCGAGATCGGCAGCCCCATCCGCGAAGCGATCAGCACGGTGGTGGCGGCGCCGAACTCGGCGCTGAAGCCACGCGACGGCGTCATCTCGGTGATCTGTTTTCCGATAGTGGCGATCACCTTGTACCCCCAGGTCGCGAGGCCGATCACGATGCCAACCCCGCCGAGCCCGAGCACCCATAACGGCACGGGGACTTGGTCCGGCAGTTCGGTCAGGCCGGAGGTGACGATGTTCACCACCGCCGCGAGCGGGCCTACCGCGTTGGCCACATCGTTCGCACCGTGCGCGAAGGCCACGAAGATGGCGGTGGTAATTTGCAGCCACCCGAACACCCGCTCGACGTACGCATTCGGCGTGAGGTTCTTCGGCTGATGCGAGTGGAGAAAGGCCGCCGTGGCGACGGCCGCGAGCACACCGATGCCCAATGCGGAGACGACCACGAGAATGAACGGCGGCTCCGAGACGACGTTTTTGAGCGCCTTGTAGATGAAGGAAAGCACCAAGATCACCGCGACCAAAGCCACCAGGAATGGTCCGATGCGCTTGGCTGCAGCCGCGGGGTCGTCATTCTGCAGAATCGCGCGGCGGATGAATGCGAACATCGCACCGCCAATCAGCGCCCCGGTCAGCGGCGATACGACCCAGCTCATCACTATGGTGCCGAGTTGCCCCCAATTGATCGCCTCTACACCTAGAGCAATCAACCCGAACCCGGTCACGGCCCCGACAATTGAATGGGTGGTCGAAACCGGCAGTCCCCACATGGTTGCGATCTGCAGCCAGATGCCCGCTGCCAGCAGAGCGGAGAACATTCCCAGGGCGAGCAGCAGCGGCCCGTCCGGCCCCAGCGGTCCCGAAGGCTCGAACATCGCCGTTTCGAGAATACCGCTGCGGATGGTGTCGGTTACGTGCGTTCCTACCAGAACCGCGCCGCCGAACTCGAACACGGCCGCGACCAAAATCGCCTGCCGCAGCGTCAGCGCGCCCGAGCCCACCGACGTTCCCATGGCGTTCGCTACATCGTTCGCGCCAATGTTCCACGCCATGTAGAACCCGGCGAGTACCGACAGAATCAACAGCCATTCGGCTACACTCACGGCGAATTCCTATTTCGGATTGGCGGGAAGCCAGCGGGGGTCATGCGCGCGCGATCATCAGGCGGAGCAGGTCCGCCGTGTTCTCGGCGTGGTCCGCCACCCGGCCTGTCGTAGCGATGATCTTCATCCACAACATCACCGAGACGGCGCCGATCTCCTCTTCAAAGGTGAAAAGCGACTTCAACGCGGCCGCTTCCAGCTTGTCGGCCTCCCACTCCTGATGGTTGACGTCATCTACCACCTTGAGAACGCGTTCCGCCTCGTTGCCGGTAAATGTCGCCGCCTGCAAGGTGGTCAACTCGTTCGCCGCGGAATACCATGTCTCGCTCGTTCGGATCACCTGGTCCACCAGCGCAAACACCGGCTCCTTCAGTTCGGCCGGCGTGGGGGTTTCCCGCATGTTGAGCACGTCACCCACATCCTCGACGCTGTCGGCGATCGCGTCCTGCTCCCGCAGAAAGAGCAGCAGGTCGCCACGGTCTACCGGCAGAAAGAGCGACCGCGGCAGGTGATCCCGGATTTCGTCCTTCAACTGGTCCGCCTGATGCTCGAGCTTGTAGATCTGCCGCGTGATCTTCATCGTGCCGTTCCAGTCTCCCTCTGTAAAACATTCGATCAACGGGCGGAGCTGCGTCGCCGTCTCGTGCACCTTTTTGGTGTGCTGGTTGATGCTCGTGAAGGGCGATTTGGCGATGATACCGAATATGCTGCGCATGATGCCTCGGGGTTGCC
Source organism: Longimicrobiales bacterium (assembly GCA_038233155.1). Classification (GTDB taxonomy): domain Bacteria; phylum Gemmatimonadota; class Gemmatimonadetes; order Longimicrobiales; family Longimicrobiaceae; genus JBBSMO01. The sequence goes on along the minus strand of JBBSMO010000226.1, from coordinate 346 downwards.
GGGAGGTGCCGGAGATTAGGGGGTTCGCCACGAGAACCGCGGCAGGTGACCGGTGCTCCGCGGAGCGCAAAGTAACGGTTATGTCACGGGCTGTCCGCAACGCGCCGAACCTACACTCGTTGCCGCGGCAGGGAAAGGGGGGATTCCGCCGGGTTAGAAGGCGAGGCGCCAGGTCACGATCCCCGCGGATGCGGAGCGGCCGTGACATACCCGTGACAACGCGTCACTATCCTTCTCCGGTTACGTATCATCACTAGATAACTAAGGAGACGCCTGTGTATTTCCGCATGCAGCGGTTCACCGGAGTTCTGCTGGTCAGCGCACTCGCCGCCTGCGGTGGTGATGG
>JBBSMO010000225.1:0-4793 GCA_038233155.1 Longimicrobiales bacterium | reverse complement strand
CGAGCACGTAGCCGATCAGTGCATTGTAGACGGAGAAGGACGCAATGTGGATCCAGAAGACCGTATCCGAGGGAGTATCATCCGCCTCTTCTTCGCGCGAACTCTTCGCCAGCCGCTCAATGCCGTAGAATACGGTGAGGCCCGCGAGCGCAATCAGGTAGATGTGGCTGTCGACGGCAGAAAGAAAGCCGCTGACCTCTTCGGAGAGCACCTCCTGAGCCTCGCGGAGCTCGGGCAGCAGGTGCATGAATACGTATGCGACCGAGATGCCGCTGGCGACCGAGAGCCAGCGGCTGCGCGGCAGCACGCTCAGAAAGCGCAGCTTTCCGGCGTAGAGATGGATCAACGCGAGCGCCGCAGCGCCAACGAGCGCCAGAGGGATCAACGTACCGCTACCGCGGCTCGTCGTGCGGCGAGGGGGAGTCCCTCAACTCGTTCGGACACGCGGCGCGGGAGGCAGGGGAGTACGGGAGTAAACGCCGCCCCCCGGGTTGCTCCCCCTGCCTATCGAGACGCGGGACGTCGCTGATCAGAACTCGTACTTCAGCCGCAGCAGCGCGAGGCGGCCGATTTCCGGAACGCCGATGAAGCTCTGGTAGTCTTCGTCGAGCAGATTCTGGATCAGCAGTTGGATCGCCGCACCGGGAAGCTGGCGCAGCTTGTAGTCCAGCGTCAGGTCCAGCAGCGTGTAGCTGTCCACGCAGTCATCCCCGATCGCATTGGCGTCTATGCAGCGCAGCCCAATGAACGCGCCGGAGCTGACCGGGAAGCCCGAGGTGTACCGCATGCGCGCCTCGCCGCCGAAGCCGCTGCCGGGGTTGCGGTAGCCCAAGGTTACCGTCCCCTTGGTATCCGGCGCGTTGAGGGTGATGATCTGGCCCTCGGTGCGGAAGTGATCATCGCTGACGAGCGAAAGCGACCCGCCGAGTGACCAGTTGTCGGTCAGCAGAGCGGTCGCGGAAATGTCGGTGCCGTAGAGATCTACATCGCCGAAGTTGCGGTAGGTCACCAGCAGATCGGCGCCCGCGGCGTTGACATCCGGAGATGAAATCACGCCGACTGGCACGCTGGCGATGCCGGTAGCGATCTGGATCGCCTGCGCTTGTGCCTGTGCCTGCGGCAGCCCCGCCTGAATTAGGAACTGCGTGACCTGCGGCACCACGACCGCCCCGAGCTGCTGCCCGTTCAGCAGCAACAGGGGAGTCGCCACCGTCAGAGGGGAGACGAAGTTGTCCTTCTGCGAGTACCACACATCCGCCGCTAGCAGCAAGCGGGTGCCGAGGATTCCACGATAGCCGAGCTCGTAGGTGGTGGTGTTGGACTCCTCGATGCCGGGAATGTCGTTGATCTGCGCGTTGCCCAGCGGCACCGGCGGGGCGGACGGGTTGAGCGGGTTCAGAACACTGGTCCCCACCTGTGCTGCTACGGAAGGCGCGAGGCTGTTCAAGAGCGAGATCAACTGTGGCGGAAGCGGAGCTCCGCCGGCCGCTGCCTGCGCAGCGGCCACCTGCACCGCGGCGGTGTAGAACGCGGCCGCGTTGGCGGGAAGCAGAGTGCTGGCGCCGCCCGCGGCGGCAGGGGTGAACGGGGAGCGCATCAGAAAGCCGCCGTCCGCCTGCCGGAAGGTGAAGCCGCTCGAGCCCGTGCCCTGCGCACGCAGGTTGAAGCCGAGCGCCGCCAGCGATCCCGGTGCCGGGCCGGCGTTCAGGTCCAGGAAGAGGTTGACCGAAGTCGGAGTCGAGAAGGCGCGGTTGTAGGTGGCGCGGAGGCTGTTGTTTTCAGACGGCTTGAAGACCAAGGCGGCGCGCGGCGAGAAGACCGGGTCGTCAATCTCCGAGTGCGAATCGACCCGCCCCGCCAGTACCACCTCGAATTGCGGGCTGAGTGTCGTCTGCGACTGCAGGTACCCGCCGATTTCCGTGATCTCGTCATCGTCCTCATTGATGCCGTGAATGGTCCCCTCCGTCTCCGGCAGCGTTCTCAGAAAGTCTAGGCCGTACGTGAAGCTCTGACGGTCGCCGAGATCGACGCCGTGCTGGAGCTGCGAGACGAACAGCTTGGACTTGTCTGCGATGGGGGCCCCGTCCCGCAGCAAGAATGTTTCGCCGGCGTCGCTGGTGTTAAGGTATGCCTGCGCGAAGAGCCGCCCGGTGCTCATCCGCGCCTGATAATAGCTGTACCGCCAATCCCGGATCTGGGACGCCCCGAGGCCGGTCAGCTCGATCGCGTTTCCGGTAAAGGTGGTGCCGGTCTGGAACACCGCGGTCAGCGCAGGAGTGACTCGCCAGTCCGCGCGCGCCTCGGCGGTCCAGCGGCCCAGGTCGAAATCGCGCAACCCGATGCGGGTATCGGGATTGGCCGGCAGAGCGCGGGCGCGGGCTTGGGCCTCGACAGGGTCGGTGAACTGCCACTCCTCCCCGGTCAGGTACTGGCCCGAGACTTTTACTCCCAAGTTTTCCGTAACGAGCTGCGCAGTGCGGAAGGTGCCCTGGAAAACGCTCTGTTCGCCACCGGTCACGCTCAACGAGGTCCGCTGAGAGGTCAGCGGCGAACGGGTGAAGATGTGCAGCACGCCGTTCGCGGTGTTGGGCCCGTACAGAGCGGAACCGGGGCCGAGCACCACCTCCATCCGCTCGATGTCGTCGTTGGTGCTCGGCACCATGTACAGCGCGTTGACGCGAAGCGAAGGGATGCTCGCGATGCGGTGGTCGGTCAACGCGAGCAGCGCTCCCGAAAAGATGTTGTTGAACCCGCGCGCTACCACGTTGCTGGATTGCAGCCCCTGCGTGACTACATCTACGCCGGGCGTCGAGCGAAGGTGATCGACCGGCTGCAGCGTCGGCCGCCGCTCGATCTCCTGCGTGCTGACGATTTCTACGCGGGCGGGCGCATCCAGCGCGCGCTCGACCCGCTTCGAGGCCGAGACGACGATGGGGTTCATCTCGAAGGCGGTCCGTTCGAGATCAATGGTCAGAGTGGTCGCATCGCCGGCGGCGATTTGTACGTCGAGGCGCCGCGGCGCGAACCCGATCGTGGTCACCGTCACTACATACTCGCCGGGCGCGACGGATACAAGGCGGAACCGGCCGTTCTGGTCCGTCACCGTCCCGGCGATGGTCTCGCCATTCACCCCGACGATCTCGACCCTCGTGCCCGCTACGGCACTCGCCGTTTCCGAATCGCGCACCACACCCGACAGCGAACCAGCCTGCGCGGCGGCTTCCGGCGCTGAACAAAGGATGATACCTGCAACGAGTACCCAACCAACGAGTGAAGTCTTCATGGCCGATTTCGTTCGAGCAGAGGTGAGAATCGGGAGTATCCCGCCGCAGCCAAACTTCTGTAGGATGGGGTTGCGCGGGGAATACGTCAAGACGGCGAGATGGGAGTCGCGGGTCACGAGTCGCGGGTCGCGACGGCTGAACCGCCGGAAGGCAGAACGCATGGTTGCTTGTCGCGAGGGCAGCGACACCGCACATTGCGGTGGCGGCGTACCCTACGGCCACCTTTTACACCACCTGCCAATGCACATGATCGCAATGCTACGCGCACGACGAGCCGGTCTGCTACTGGCATTGCTGCTGGCCGCCGCCGCTTGCGACCGCATGCCGTCCGGCGAGGGGCGCAAGAGCCAGCCAGCCCGGGTCACACAGCGGTTGGAAGATGCCACCGTAGCGGTCGTGTACAACCGGCCGGTGGCGCGCGGGCGGGAACTGTTCGGGGGCATCGTCCCGTTTGGCGAAGTCTGGAATCCCGGAGCCGATGAAGCGACGCGGATCGAACTCAGCGATGACTTCACGATCAACGGCCAGCCCCTCCCCGCGGGCAAGTACAGCCTGTGGGCCACTCCCGGCGCAAACGAGTGGACGCTGATTTTCAGCCGCGCCTGGGATGTGCCGCACGTTCCCTATCCTCAGGGCGAAGACCAACTGCGCCTGCGCGTCCGCCCGGAGCGCGGCAGCCATATGGAGACGCTCGGCTTCTATTTCCCCATGGCGGATGCGGACTCGGCCACCCTGGTCCTGCACTGGGGCGAGACGATGGTGCCGCTGCACCTGAGGGTGCGGTGAGTGCCGGTGATGTCGGGGCCGCGCCGTGAAACGGCAAACCGCACAACGCAAAGACGCAAGGCGGGCTTTTCCCCCGACATCTATCACCATGGTTTTTTACGTGACGCGACTTCTCTGTGTTTCGTTCTTCAGCGGCCTGCTCTGGAGCTGCTCGCCGCCGCCTGCGTCTGAGGCAGGATCACCCAGCGAAGCCGCCGTCCAGGAGCAGCGGTGGCAGGCGGCGGGCATCGCGGACTATCGCTACGATTTCCAACAGGAATGCTTCTGCGTGCGGGAGCAGGTGCAGCCGGTCACGATCGAGGTGCGTGGCGGCGAGATGCGCCGGGTAATGACACGGGAGACGGGCGAGGACCTTGCCACGCTGCCGAACCTGCAGTGGCCCACCATCGACGGCTTGTTTTCGACCATCGCCGAAGCCGAAGAGCAGGGCCGGCAGCCGTTGACGGTCGAATACGACCCGGAGCTCGGCTACCCCACCCGCATCGAGATTGGCAGCCTGGCGGCGGATGCGGGGGTGATCTACACGGCGTCAGATCTGCAGCCGCTGCCGTAATCGCGCTGACGCAACAGAATGGAACGCAGAGACGCAAGGGCGCAAAGACGCAGGGAGATCCAGCAGCGTCGATGACTCTTCCTGGCTTGCGCGCTGGTGTCTTGGCGCTGAAACTTGCCTGCGCTGATACGAACAGGCGAGCCAATCCCTCTGAGCAGCAAGGTTGATGG
>JBBSMO010000224.1:0-4793 GCA_038233155.1 Longimicrobiales bacterium | reverse complement strand
CTGGATCGCGAGGTTTTCCCCGCTCAGATATTCACGGATGCTGTCCACGATGAAGGGCCGGTCACCCACTTCGGCGCGAATCACCGTCACCGGCGCGGACCACCCTTCCTCCTCCGGGTCGATGACCTGAACGTTGACCTCGTCCGGCCGTGCGGAACGAAGAAAGGCGAACGCCCCCTTAGTCAGCGTGCTGAGATCGTCCACGCTCCGCTCATGAAGCAACTGGCGGGGCAGCTTGCGGAAGAAGATGCGGGCGAACTCACAGAGCCGTGCACCGCTCTCTCCCTGATGGTTCGCTTCTATGAAGTCGCAGAGTTCGTCTACCCTGCGGGTGGCCACGGGCGCTGCAAGGGGTGCGGCGGTCAGGTTGCTGCTCATGCTCCGAAAGGAGGGGGTTCAGGGGCGCGCGATGATCGAAAACGGCCAGCTGCGGCAATGTAACCGTTTCGCCCGCTGCGGACAGCCCGCGGCCGCCGGCCTCGATAGCGGGATAGGGCAAAGAAAAGCGGGGCCGCGGCAGTTCTGCCGCGACCCCGCAAAGGACTTGCCGCTACCGCCTCAGCCGGTCACTTCACCGGCGGCCGAGCCCCGAACCCGCAGCACAGGAGACATCTGAATGCCGCGCCCGGTCACATTGATGTTGCGCACGGAGGTGCCGCTCTCGAAAACGATGCTGGCCGTCTCCGCGCCGTCACCGCCTACCGACAGGTTCAGCCCATTGACTTTGATCCCCGTCTGGGCACCGCTCGGAATGATCAGATCGTAGGTCGTACCCGCTTCGTAGCTCTTCGCACCGGCGCCATTGCCGAGCGATACGGCGCTGCTGAAGGTGATGGTTGCCTGATCGAAGAAGAGACGAACCTTCTGGTACTCGCCGGCTGGCAGATCGCCCGCTGCGAGCTGGATCCCGCCCTCGGCCGCGCCCGGAAGCGCCAGCAGGTTGATCGGGCTCGCCTCGCTCAGCTCGAGCGATACCCACCCGCCGGAACCGGCATCGGCGCTGTCGGCTGCTTCGTCGTCGCCACTGCGGTGGAGCTCGACGCGGGTTACACGCACATCGATGGAGGCGACCGACTCGAGGGATACCGGGCCGCTGGCCGCCATCAAGTTAGCGGTTTCGAGCACGCTCGCGGCGGAAGCGCTGCTGCCCGAGAGCACCACCCGGGCCTTGCCGCTGCCGACGGGCTCGGTAGAAGTGTCGCAGGCTGCGAGCGAAAGAAGTACCACGGGCGCTAAAAAGGCCGTGCGGAGAATAGGACGGAGCATGGATCACCTCGGTGACGTGGAGGACTGAACTGCGGGTCTGGGCAAGATGACGATTGAGCCTGCCACGGCGTCACGGCGCACCGAATTCGAGTGGCGCTGAACTGCCGCGGTGAACAGGCCCGAAGGTAAATTTCGGAGCCGGCTGCACCCTGCTGAACCCCCGACTTGGCTCGCCAAGGTAGCGCCGCGGCGCTCCGTCGCTTACTCATAGAGGCATTCGCGAGCACCCAGCCGACTCCGCACGCGCCAACATCCGGCCGCTGCACCCGGTCTCCCCTTGCCCCCGTTCTTCCTATGCTTTCCCACGCTCCTCCAAGCGTAGAGACAGTTCGCGCGAAAGTCGCATTTTCCGGCCGGCCGGAGCAACCGGTGCTGCGCTGGTTCACAGACGGACTGCGGCGCGAACTTGCCGAAAACGGGCATTCCGTACCCGAAGATGGCGAGGCGCCGGGACTGGTGATCCATGTTCCGGAGCCAGACCGGGTTCGCCCCTACCGGCGGCAGGCGCAGGGCACCTTTGTCGTCAGCGTGATTTCGGCTTCCGGCCGGCCGCCCGATGTGCTCAAGGCTGCGTACCCGCTTCTGGTGAAGACGCTCTCGAACCTGCTCATCTACCTGGTTCCGGCGGCAAGCGGGGGCGGGGTAGAAACGCATTTCGTCACGCTCGAGCAGGGGTCCTATCCAATCTCGGGCGATGGTGAAGCCGACGACGACATCTTCCCGGAAGTCTACCGGCGGTTGAGCCCATTGGCCCAGTCGCGGCTGGTGATAAATAATGTGTTCGAGCCGACGCTCCCGCGCCAACAGTGGCAGGGCGATGACCAGACGCGCTCGCTCGCCAACGCCGGCGCCCGGCTGGATGCGTTGAATCTGCTGCCCGCCCCCTTCCCGCTAACCGAACTGCTCAACGAGCGCGAGATGGCACACGTGCTCAAGCTGTTCGGCTTGGGCGGCCTCAGCTATGGCAACCTCAGCGTGCGCCACGACGCGGATAGTTTTTGGATGAGCGCGCGCGGGGTCGACAAGAGCCGCTTGGGCACAGTTGGCAAGGACATCTTGCTCATAACCGGCTACCTTCCGGAGGACCGGGCGATGGTCGTTTCGGTGCCGGAGGGGGTCGAGCCCCGCTCCGCCTCCGTAGATGCCATCGAGCACTGGATGCTGTACACGCGGCACCCGGCCGTAGGCGCCATCATCCACATCCACGCCTGGATGGAGGGCATCAAGAGCACCCGGGTCAACTATCCCTGCGGCACGCAGGAACTGGCTCAGGAGGTGGCGGATTTGGTGGCCGCCGCACCCGATCCGTCCCGCGCGGTCGTCGGCCTTCGCAATCACGGCCTCACCATCACCGGCCGCAGCCTGGAAGACATCTTCGAGCGCATCGAGGGCCGCATCCAGCCGCAGGTACCCATGGAATGACGCGTCGCGCGCGCCGGCGGGTCGTCATCACCGGCGGCTCGAGCGGGATCGGCCTCGCCACTGCCCGAGCGTTCGCCGGGGCCGGTGACGAGGTCATCCTGATCGCGCGCGACGCCGAACGGCTGGCTGCCGCCGCGGCGGAGCTGGGCGATGCCGCCAGCGTTTTCCCGGCAGATGTGGCGGACGAAGACAGCGTCTCCGGTGTCGGCGAACAGCTTGCGGCGGGCGGCGCCATCGACATCCTCGTCAACGCGGCCGGGCAGCTCGAAACCGGCCCCGCCGAAGCCGTGGGTCCGGGGGCGTTCGAGCGCTTGATGCAGGTGAACTTCCTGGGCGCGGTGCGAATGGTGCACGCCTGCCTGCCCCTGCTGCGAGGGAGCCGCGCGCCCGCGATCGTGAACGTTTCATCGGTGGCCGGTCTGGTCGCCCCTCCCTTCATGGCAGCGTATGCCGCGAGCAAGTTCGCGCTGGTCGGGTACACACGTTCGCTGCGCCAGGAAATGCACGGTTCCGGCATCCATGTCGGGTTGGTGATGCCGGGCCCGGTAGATACCCCGATGACCGAGGGTCGCATCGGCACCGCGCACTACCCGCTCCCGCCGTTCACCCCAATTGTCGGTCCCGAGCTGGTAGCTCAGGCGATTCTCCGTTGCGTGGCCCGCCGCATTGCGGAAGTTGTCGTGCCGGGGCGGCTGGCGGCCGGCTGCCGCGCAGCGAGCGCCTGGCCGGCGCTGGCGGATCGGGTGTTCCGGAGCAGCCAGGGGAGCGGTTAAGGCTGGTCCCGCTTTCGTTCAGGGCGCCGCGGCGTCCGCGGCCAGCGGGTTTTCGAGCAGGCGCCCCGCATCTGGGTTCGTGGCGAGATCCAGGAGCACGCCTTCCTTGACGCCCACCCGGGGGACCACGACAGAGCGCACGCCCGCGAGCTTCGCGAGGTAGATGTATACGGCCGCCGCGGGTACGATCACGTCGGCGCGGTCCGGCCTGAGCCCGAGCTTGCTGATGCGCCGCCGCAGCGGAATTCCCGAGAGCCGTTCCCGCGTTTTCTTCAGTTGCCGCAGGCTCGGGCGGACCACGCCGGCTGCGTCTGCCGGCGCGCCGGATAGAATCGCCAGCTCGTCGATATTGCCGCCGGTGGCGATCATACCGCTGACAGGCGCCCCCGCCAGCCGCTCGTCCAGACCGAGATCCCGCGCGTACGCATCCAGCAGCTTGCGCAGCTTCTTCGCCGGTTTCGCGGCACCGGACATCTCCTGAAGCAGCCGTACCGCGCCCATGGGGTAGGTCACGCTCCAGAAGACATCCTCGCGGGAGACGAGCGAGATCTCGACGCTGCCGCCGCCCAGATCCACCAGCAGCCAACTGCCGGTGCCGAGATCTACCGCGAGCCGGGTAGCAACCCACACCAGCCGGGCCTCCTCTGCACCGTCTATGACTTCAAGAGCAATTCCGGTTTCGGCAGCGACGCGCCCGACGAACTCGCTGCCATTCTCGCTTTCGCGAACCGCGCTGGTCGCGACGCAACGATAGCGGCGCACCTCCAGCCGGCCGAGTGCAGCCCGATGCTCCGCTATAGCCGCGACGGCGTCATCGAGCAACTCTGTGCTGAAACGGCCGGTGTCGAACGCCTCAGCGCCGAGGCGTACTGGCGCCCTGCCTTCTTCCAACAGCTCGAACTGGCCAGCGGCGGTGAAGAGCGCCGCGCGCAGGCGAATGCCATTCGAACCGATGTCGATGGCTCCGACACGTTGCGGATACTCGGTTGAGGCCGGTGCGGGTGACGAATTCGGCAAGGGGCGCGTCGTTCCTGCAGGTGATGGTTGATGGAGACGGCCGCCGACACCGGCAGCAGCCAGCGCTCGCCCTACGCACACCGCGCGCCGCCGCGCTCCCGGTGGCGCCCGGCGGCCTGCGCCTGTAAACTTAGGCATGGTGAAACCGCGCCACGCGTCATCACCCCCCAGCCGAACGAACGGAGAACAGCATTGCACCGTTTCCAATCTACCACCATCGCGCTCATAGCCGCCGCTGCCGCCGCTGGTTGCACTGCGGACGCGCCCCGCCCGCCAACGCCGGGCAACCCGGCGCCGGCTTTTGCGGCGCCGACG
>JBBSMO010000223.1:0-4810 GCA_038233155.1 Longimicrobiales bacterium | reverse complement strand
GGCGCGGCGGGCTCGCGCTCCGCCGCGGCGAGCGCATCCGGCAGATCAACGTAGCGGACGAGGTCGCCGTTCCCGCGCCGCTCCACCACCTGGTGCAGGTACACGCCATCGGCAAAGGCGGCCAGCGCGCGGCGCGTTGCGGCATCGTGCGGTGCGAGGGCGACGCCGAGTCCGGCACTCACCTGCACTTTGGCCACGCGAATGCCCGCATCCTGCAACTGGTTCAGCGCGCCGGCGGCATCTTCAAACTCCACCGCCATGTGGCAGGAGTCCAGGCATACGCCCAGGTGCTCGCGCAGCGCGGCTTCGGCGGCCTCATGGGTCAGGCCAGTCTCGCGCGCGAGCACGCCCACCGCCGCGACGCCGAACAGGTGCTCCCGGAAGAATGCCACAGTCTGCTCCATGGTCTCCAGAAAGCAGCAGGGTTCCGGCTCCAGCGCCAGCGCGACGCGCCGGCCGGTCGCCTGCTGCAGCCGTACCAGGTGCGCGGCGTGGCGCGTCAGCATCGCCGCCATGCGCGCCGCGTCCGCCGCGCCGACGACATGCGCGGCAAAGGCGCCGGGTACGGTGCTGATGGTGCCTTCCAGCCCGTCCGGCAGCAGCGCCGCCAGAATATCGGCGAGCTGGTTGCTGTAGCGCAGCCGCTCCGGGTCCCGCCAGTCGGGCAGGTACACGGTTTCCTTCACCGGCTGCCCGTGAAAGGGGCCGTAGGGAAAGCCGTTAATGGTGAAGAGGTACAGCGCGTGCTCGTCCAGAAAGGCGCGAAGCTCTGCCAGCGGCGCCGGCTGCGCGAGGGTTTCAGCGGCCCGGCCGGACAGCCGCAATCCCAGACCGAACGGCTGGTCCGGCGCCACCCGGTCGCGCACGGGCAACACCAGCGCTTCCAGGTTGTGGCGCACCTCGGCCCACGTTTCGCCGGGGTGGATGTTGGTGCAGTAGGTGAGATGCCGTGCCCCCGGCAGTTTCATGCCTTGAATGCGCGCTGGCGGAGCCGCTCAATGGCCTCGACGACCCGCGCGTCGTCCATCTCATGCACCTCGAAGCCCTGCCCTATGCCGCGAAGCAGCGTCACGGTAAGGTCGCCGCCCAGGTGCTCGCGAAACTCCGCCAGACCGTCCAGCACGCGCAGCCGCCCGTCCGGCGCTCGGTCGTCCAGGCCGGCATCCCAGAGCGGCAGGCCCAGATCGGCCAACAGGTCCAGAATCGCTTCCGCGTCGGCGGGAGAAAGAAAGCCGGCCAGTTCGGAGTACACCGCGTCAATGGCGATGCCCACGGCCACCGCCTCACCGTGGCGCAGCCGGTAGCCGGACATGCTTTCCAGCTTGTGCGCTGCCCAGTGGCCGAAGTCCAGCGGGCGCGCGCTGCCAAACTCGAACGGGTCGCCGGACATGCCGATGTGGCGCAGGTGCAGCTCGGCACAGCGGCGGATCAGGTGCTCCACCTCCGCCGACTCACATGCCGCCAGTTCGCCGCGGTTATGCACCAGCCACCTGAAAAACTCCGCGTCGCGGATCAGCGATACCTTGATCGCTTCTGACATGCCGGCGACCTGCTCGCGCCGGTCCAGCGTTTCCAGAAAGCGTGCGTCGTTGACCACCGCGAACGGCGGGGCAAAGGTGCCGAGAAAGTTCTTTTTACCGAAGGCGTTGACGGCGTTTTTCACTCCCACGCCGGAATCGTTCTGCGAAAGCACCGTAGTAGGCACACGCACCATGCGCACGCCCCGGTGCGCGGTGGCCGCCGCATACCCGACCACGTCGAGCAGCGCGCCGCCGCCGATGCACACAACGAATGACTGCCGGTCGATCGCATCCTGCTCGATCATCCGCAGAACGGTGTCGGGGAGCGTGGCGTCGTTCTTGGCCGCCTCGCCGCCGGGCAGCACCACTGGCGGCCGGGTCACCTGCATCGCGTCGGCGTGCGCGGCCGCATACGCTACAATCCGCTGCGGCAGATCCGGCCACCCCTCGGCGACGCCACCATCGATCATGAACAGGCAGCGGTGCCTCCGGTCGGATTCGCGCCGTGAAAGCGCGGAACGCAGCACGGGGTTGTCCGGGCGGAACAGCCCACGCGTGAAATGCAGCGGATACTCCCACGCGACCGTGAACCGCTGCATCAGCGGTTCGTCCCTCGGAGGCGGCACCGGGGGCACGGGTGTGGAATCGGGGTCGGCTGGACGGGACGCCGCGATCGGATCGATCAACATCGCTTCGGGGGACAGAGACTACCCGTTGTGGGGATGCCTCGCGGCGACATGCATAGCCTGCTCGAGAGCGTCTATGTGTAGTGTTACTCTGCGGTAGGCGGTCGCAATTCCTGTTCCGATCTGATGCGCTCCGGGTACCAGATGCGGGTGCGCGGAGGAACTGGTGGATCTTGGGGCACGGAAGTCGCCGATTGGAGAGTGGCTGCGGATCTTCAACCGCTCACCCCCGCCGTGGATACGCCGGTCGGTTCGGGTGCGCGACTCATTTTCCACCAAAACATGAACAGGCGGATGAACAATGTGCCGGAGCAGAGCATCGAGCGGGGAATGGAGTTGGCTGCACACCTTCCCGAGATCATGCCGGACCAGGCGAGCGAGCGAATCCGTCCGGTATACGAGGAGCTGCAGCAAGTTCTGCGCGTTCCATTCGTCAACCTGATTTTCCGCAGCCTGGCGAACTACCCGGAGTACCTGGTGCCGGCGTGGCAGGGACTTGCTCCCGCGCTGCGCACGCAGGCGTTCGAGCGCGCGGCGGACACGCTGAGGTCGCAGGCTCTGCTGGAGCCGCTCCCGGATGCGGCCGGCGTGCAGTGGGACGATCTGGGCGACATGGACCGGATTCGCCCGTTCAACGACACCATTCTGTACGTGCTTCCCAAGCTACTGCTGATTGCCACCGCGCTGGACCAGGAGGTGCGTGGCGATTTGCCGGGCAGAAGTTCTGCGGATAACGATGCGGAGATCCCGCTCGGCGTGGCACCGGGCACCGAGAAGCTCTCGATGGTGGACCCGGACACGGCGAGCGGGCGGGTGCACGCGCTGTTCGAGTCGGTCAAGGAGCGGCATGGGCACCCGCTCGTCTCGTCGTACTACCGCGTGCTCGGCAACTGGCCGAACTTTCTCGACGCCGTGTGGCAGCGAATCGAGGCGCGAGTCGGCTCCGAAGCGCACGAGCAGCGGCGCGATGCGCTAATCGCGCAGGCGACAGCGGCTCTGGCCGGGATGTCCGCTCCCGCTCCGGACATGTCGATGCTGCGTGACGAGCAGCAGGCTGAGGTGCGCGCGATCCTGGCGGCGTTCCGGCGCAGGTTCGTCCCTGAGATGCTGATAGACGTGGCGTGGATCGAGGCGATGATCGACGGGGAGGAATCAGTACGGTCATCACCGCTCAGCGCCGCCGAGCGCTGAACCGGCAAGATTACACAGGCCGACAGCTTAGTTTGACCCGTGCCGCATCGAGCGGAAGCGTGGCTGAAACACGACTGTCCGCTGGCTTGCTTGCGATGCAAAGGGCGCCTCCCTTGCGGAAGGCGTCCTTTCCAGGTGGCGCCGATATGCCCCATCGCCCTGCCGGTCTCCCCGGCAAACACCATTCGCATTCGCTCGCCGAGGACGGCGATCAGAGGACGAAACACGACGGCAATAAAAGTTGAAGCGCGCAGTTGGCGGCAAACCCCGCGCGCCTTCGCTGCTCTGGACGTACACCGCCCTCCGGGCGTATACTTTGGCAGCCGTGATATATGAACGACTGCTCACCCGTGAAGATTCAACATGCCTCCCACCGCCGAAGCTCACCGATTGAAGCCGGAACGCGACCTCTGCGAAATTCAGTGCTTGGACGAGGTCACGGTCCGGCGCGCCCAAAAGGCGATGAAGCCGCCAGAAACGCTGCGGGCGCTCGCCGAAACCTTTCGGGTGCTCGGCGACCCCACGCGCGTCTCGATCGCGTGGGCACTGTCGCGCGAAGAGCTCTGCGTCTGCGATATCGCGACGCTCCTCGGCATGTCTCAATCGGCAGTGTCGCACTCATTGCGCGCGCTGCGGCAGCTTCGGCTGGTGCGCTACCGCCGGGAGGGGAAGATCGCATACTACTCGCTGGACGACGACCACATCGCCCGGCTGCTCGAGGAAGGGGTGCGGCACGTGGAGGAAGACGGGTGAGCACGCGTACCTCGGGCACCTCCGAAGCCGCCGGCGGCCCCCTCTCCCCGGCCCTCTCCCCCAACGCTGGGGGAGAGGGAGAGGCACAGACGCCCCGCCGGCGCGAGACCTTCGAGATCGAGGGGCTGTGCTGCGCCAGCGAGGTGCGGCAGATCGAGCGGCGGCTCGAATCGCATCCCGGTGTGGCTGGGCTCGGTTTCGACCTGGTCGGGCGCCGCATGACCGTTCAAGGCGAGATCCGGGCGGCTGAGGTGGAGCGCGCTATCGCCGAACTGGGGATGAAGGCCCGGCGGGTTGGCGGGGCACCGGAGCAGCCGTCCTGGTGGGAGACGCGCGGGCGGTTGACACTGGTGATGGTGGCCGGCGTGCTTTGGGCGGGATCGCTGGTGGCGGATCACCTGCTCGGGCTCCCGTGGCTCGCCGCGGCGCTGGCGATCGGGACCATCGCGACGGGCGGCCGCTACATCGTGCCGCGTGGCATTCGGGCCGCGATCAATCGCTCGCTGGACATGAACTTCCTGATGTCCGTGGCCGCCGTGGGCGCGCTGGCTATTGGCGAGTACGGCGAAGCGGCCTCGGCGATGTTCCTGTTCGCGGTCGCCCAACTGCTCGAAAGCCGCTCGATGGACCGGGCGCGCAACGCAATCCGCGGATTGATGG
>JBBSMO010000222.1:0-4846 GCA_038233155.1 Longimicrobiales bacterium | reverse complement strand
CGAAGAACATGCGGTGGTCACGCCACACCGGGAGGGTGCGCCGCCGGTAACCGAAGCCGAGCGGGTGGGTGGTGTCCCGATCGGCTAGCCAGATGGAGCCGCCGATCTGCCGGGCGCCGGCCAGATCGGCGGCGTCGGCATAATCCCGGCGGCCGAGCAGCGAGTCCGGCAACAGGGCGGCGGGCGGCTCGATGTTGGGGGTGAGGCCGTTCTCCGCCACCCACTCGGCGGCGCTCCGCAGGGCGATCAGTGTGCCGCCGCCGCGCACCCACCGGCGGACGTCCTCGGTGCGATCGTCGCCCAGCCAGCCGTAGCCGCCGGAGGGGAGCACCAGCACGTCGTATTCGTCCAGTTCGGCCCGCCCGAAATCCGTCCGGTCTACCTTGGTGATCGGATAGCCCACCTTGGTATCCAGCAGGTGCCAGATCTGACCGGCCTCGTAGGACGACGTCCCCTCGCCGATCAGCATTAGCGCGCGCGGGGCGCGCACGCGTTGGAAGCTGCGGCTGCCCAGGTCGGGGCCCTGCAGCGCGTACCCCGTCTCTACGCTCTGAAAGGCGATGCCCGCCTCGCGCTCCGCCTCCAGCACCAGACGGTGCAGCTGCTGCGGGTCTATCTGCTGCGTGCCGACGGAAAAGGAGATGGTGCCGCGAGGGTATTCGCGCCGCCCTTCGTTGGTCTCCGCCGCAAACGGCTGCGTCGCCACCTCGGCGCGCACCTCGTGGCGCAGCAGGTACGCCAGCGCGCGCGGCGCGAAATAGTCGCTCCAGTCGAGCAAGTATGCGTAGCCACTCTGCGGCACCCGCCCGAGGCCCTCGGGCCGCGGTGCCTCCACCACCCGCTCGCCCCGAGGGACGCGCCCGCGCAGGGCGGCATCGGGCATGCCGTAGGCCAGGCTCATCGTCCAGGTCGACGCATCGTAGAATGAGCTGTCCGCGTATTCGGACGTGCGCTCGAAGATGCTGCGCACGATTCGATAGCCGGGCTGCCGCGTGGGCACCAGCCAGGCCGTGCCCGGGGCAAAGCTGTTCCCGCCGGCGTGCACCGTCTCCGGCACCCGATACACCTCCAGCCGGTGCCGCAATAGCAGCTCGATAAATAGGCGGTTTCGCGAGGCATCGTAGGGGTCGCCAAACACGAAGGCGGTTACCGGGTACTGCTCCGCCTCCGTCAGCGCCGAGTCGAAGAACTCGCGCTGATACGCGAGCAGAGTCTCGCGCTCCGCGACCGCGGTCCGTACGGCCGCCAGGCTGGTCCGCAGGTGATTGCGGATCGCGAAGGGAAATGTGAGCACCCCCTGTTGTTCGCTATCCTGCGCATGCCCGCGCGCGCTCGCCTGCTCGAAGGTGACGGCGTAGGCGCCCAAAAATTTCGGGTACGTGGAGCCGTAGCCGGGGTACGCGTTGTCGTACAGCTCCTTGGTAAAGTACAGCGACCCGATCTGGTCCAGCGCGGCCGAGTATTCGGCGGCGAAAGTCTCGGTGATCTCAGTATACATGCGCTCCGGGATCAGCGGGTTCCACGACGCCCGCGGCTCGCTGGGTTCGAAATAGTAGGTGCTGTTGGTCCCCATCTCGTGGTAATCCGTGACCACGTTCGGCAGCCAGCGGTGGTGCCAGTCGATCCGCGCGCGACTCTCCGGGTTCTCCAGCGGCAGCCAGTCACGATTCAGGTCGAACCAGTAGTGGTTGGTTCGGCCGCCGGGCCAGGCCTCGTTGTGCTCGCGGTCCAGCGGGTCGGTGACCAAGGGGCTGGCCTTGTGCATGTTGGCCCAGTGCGTGTGCCGGTCGCGCCCGTCTGGGTTCAGGTTGGGCTCTACATGGAAGATGCCGTTTTCCAGGTAGCGTTCCATCTCGGGAGACCGGCCCGCCACGAGCCAGTACGCGGTGAGCAGTGCCGCCTCGGCCGAGCTGGTCTCGTTGCCGTGCACACCGTAGCCGAGATGCACGATCACGGGGCGGTCGGCCACAGGGATCGCCGGGCGGGCCGGATCCGCCGCAGCAAGGTGCCGCAGCCGGATCTCTTCCAAGCGAGCGTGGTTGGCCGGCGCCGTCACGGTAAGCACCGGCATCGGCCGGTGCTCGTAGGTCTCGCCGATCTCCTGGTACGTGGCCCGTTCCGATAGTCGCGCGAGCTCGCGCAGGTACGCCGCGATTCGGTCGTGCCGCGTGTGGTGGGTGCCCACCGGGTATCCGAGAAACTGCTCGGGGCTGGGGATCGCCGGGTCGAACTGCTGCCCGTCGGGAAAGAAGTAGTCCGTGGACTGCGCTGATGCGCCGGCGGCGCCGCACAGGAGCGCTGCCAGGAGCAGCAGCACCCGCGGTAAAGGACGGGCTCGGATCATAGGTATCCGCGTGGAAGGCAAAGGGTGGTGGATGGCATGCCGCTTCCGGTGCCCGGCGCGTACGCGCCGGATCAACGGCCCTGCAGATCTGCAACGTGAAAAAGACCCCGGCCCTCTCGCGGAGCGGGGGCCGGGTCATGAACAGGGTCGCATTCGATCAGCTCAAGCGTCCGCCCTGCCCGCGCGCACGCTGAAGCGCGGAAGCGAAAAGACCCGGGACAGCTGTGCGCCCGGGCTCGTGTAGCGCGTTAGCAGTTGTTGACGCGGTTCCAATCGCAACAAGTCGCCGCGGTGCCGGAGCAGCGGAGAGTATACCGGACGGTTCGATGGGGTGTCAACCCTCTGCGCCAGCGGTTCCTTGGGTCACCCCAGCCACCGCGGATAGCTGCCCAGCAGGCGAAGATTCTCGCTGCGTTCCCTCGCTTCCGTGATAGCCTCGCTCGTCGGCGCTTCGCCGGCACGGCCTTCGACCTCGACGAAGAAGCGATAGCTCCACGGCTGTTCGCCGGGTCGCGATTCGAGCTTGGACAGGTTGACGCCGCGATCGGCAAACGGAAGCAGCACCTGCACGAGTGCCCCGGGCGTGTTCGCGGTTTCCAACAACAGCGTGGTTTTCCAGGATGTGGCGGAGCGCTGCCCGTGGCAGGGGGCCTCTTGGCCGGTGCGCGCGACCACGAGAAAGCGGGTCTGGTTGTCGGGCCGGTCCTCCACCCGGCTCGCGAGCACGTCCAGTCCATACCGCTCGGCGGCGGGCTGCCCGGCAATGGCACCGGCTGCCCGATCGCCCGCGGCCGCCACGGCCTTGGCAGCGCCGGCCGTATCGTAGTACGAGACCGCCTCGATCTCCGGGTGTTCGACGAAGAGCCCGGTGCACTGCGCCAGAGCCACCGGGTGCGAAAGCACACGGCGGAGCTCGGCGAGCCGCGCCCCCGGCAGGCCGAGCACCAGGTGGTGGATGGGTGAGATGACTTCGCCTATCACCGCGAGATCGAGCGCACCCAGCACGTCGTAGCTGGCGACCACGCTGCCGGCGAGCGAGTTTTCGACCGGGAGCAGACCGAAGGCCGCCTCGCCATCGACCACTGCTCTCCCAACCGCATTGAAGTCGCGGCACGCCAGAGGCTCCGCGCCGTCTGCAAAAAACCGGCGGATCGCCACTTCACTGTACGCGCCGAGTTCGCCCTGAAAGGCGACGAGCGGCTTCGGCGCGCGCTTTCTGGCACCATCATCGGCAGGCATGGCGGGAGACTACCGGGCTAGATCGGGCGTGTCAACTGCTGCACTCCGCAGCGGGACTGCCTGCTCGTGTGCGGGTCATCCGTCGCTCCTTACCCGCATCCGGCCCGAACTCCCGAGCACCGCGAGCAGTTGCCATGCACTCACTATGGATGCTGCGGGCCCGCTGCGTCCGCACGCACCGCGCTGAAGATCTCCCTGGCCAGCAATGGCAGCGCGGATGCCTCGAAGGCAGCGTCGGCCATGTAGCGCGTCACGATCTCATCGTTCTCACCCATCCTTTCGATCATCAGTTCTTTGACCAGAGTGCTGATGCCAAGCTGAAACTTGTCGAGCGGGTTGGCGAGGGCGGTCTGCACAACCTGATCGTTCCTGCACGCCTTTTCCTTTATCTGTTCGAAGAATAACCTGTCTTCTTCGCTGAACTCGGTGCCGAAGCGCTCGTTCAGCACCTGGATGATCTCGGAGAGCGGCGCCCGCTCGTCTTCGGGACGGCCGGTGCCCACCTCGGTCGGGCTCTTCACGTACTGCGCCTCGCCTTCCCTCACCTCGATGCCGCCCGAGAAGATGCGCTGCATTCGATAGAATTCGAGATCCACCTCATCGCCCAGGGTGACGATTCCCGCGTCGCGCTCCACTGGCAGGTGCGAGAGCAGGTAACGCCCGAAGCTGTAGAGCATCTCGAGCTCGCGATCCCCGTAGGGGATGATCTGGCTGAGAAAGGCATAGAGCCGCACATAACCGCCGAGCTTGTCGCGGAACTCTTGCCGCTGGTCCTCGTCGGTGAGCCCGTCGAACCGGTCGCGTGCCCGCTGCAGGTGGCGCTGCATCTGTGCGTGATCCGCGGGCGACTGCTTTTGCAGCGGCTTGTAGAACACGGCCGCGAATGCTTCCACTTCGCCCTGGTGGTAGACCTGCATCCCGTCCAGCTCGTGCTTCAGCGTGTCGAGCAGCGACGAGTCGGAGGGCTCGCATAGCTCGGTCTTGTCGTAGTACGGCTTGAACGCGCGGTAGATGTTCTCGGCGTCATTAACGAAGTCCAGCACGAACGGCTCGTCCTTGCCAGGTACCATGCGGTTCAAGCGGGAAAGCGTCTGCACCGCCTGCACACCGTCGAGCCGCTTGTCCACGTACATGGTGTGCAGCAGCGGCTGATCGAAGCCTGTCTGATACTTGTTCGCGACGAGCAGCAGCTGATAGTCCGGCGATTCGAAGCGCTCGGGGAGCCGTGCCTCGCTGATCGGCTTTCCGCTGACCACGTCGGTG
>JBBSMO010000221.1:0-4857 GCA_038233155.1 Longimicrobiales bacterium | reverse complement strand
TGACGGACGGCACGCCCGTCCAGTTCACCGACACGCGCGAGGCGAGCTGACCCGGGGGCCGTCGGCTGGAACTGCATAGGCAGAACGTCCGGTTTATGGCAAAGGGGGGGCTACACTGGTGTAGCTCCCCCGTTTTTCTGCATGAGTTGTGTAGTGGCCATCCAGTCGCGCGCCCGGCGCATCAGCTCGTCCGCGGCCCGAACAACCCGGCGATGATCACGATGCTGCCGTAGAGTACCGTCGACAGCACGATGACAGCTCCGGCGATGGCCGAGCGAATCACCCCGCGTCGAAATGCTGGAAACCGCCCGCGGATAGCGGCCAGCGTCGCTGGCCGTCCGCCGCGAAGACACCCTCGCCATCCGCTACGCGACCGACGCGGGTGAGCAGGGTGCCGAACTCCGCTACGAATTCATCGAGCAGCGGTGCGACGGTTCCAGCGGCGGCGGTGAAGCATAGTTCGTAATCCTCGCCGCCGCTCAGTGCATATCGCCGCGCATCTTCCACCCCGGCGGTGTCGGCGAGAACGGCGGGGTGAACGGGGAGCCGGTCCAGCTCGAGCAGGATGGCGACTCTGCTCGCGGCGGCAAGGTGGGCAGCATCACCGGCCAGGCCGTCCGAGATGTCGATCATCGCGGTCGGCGAGCACCGTTCCCGCAGCCAGATCGCCTCGGGGATGCGGGGCACCGGACAACTGAAGCGGTCCCAGCTATCGGGTGAAGGCGGCTCGCCGCGCAGAAGGCGGGCGATCGTGACGGCGGGTGCTCCCAGTTCCCCTGTCACCCAAAGCTCATCTCCGACGTTAGCCCCCGAACGCAGGATGGGCGTGGCGGCTTCACCCACGACCGCGAAGTCCAGCACGGCGGGGCCGGGCGAGCGGGTAAGGTCCCCGCCCAGAATCACCCCGCCAACCCGGTCTACGGCGCTACGCACGCCCTCCATAAGTTGGACGGCGAACTCGCCAGCATCCTCCTCAGCCACCGCCATCGAGGTGAGCACCCCTATGGGCCGCGCCGCCATGGCTGCAAGATCGCTCAGAGCGGCGGAGGCGGCGCGACAGCCGATCTGCTCCGGCTCGAGCCATTCGCGCCGAAAATGGATCCCCTCGACGCTCATGTCGACCGTCAGAGCGATTCCGTTGCCAGTTACTACCGCGCAGTCGTCGCCGGGCCCGACCCGCACGTCCTCCCGGTGGAAGGTAGGGGCGTGCGGCAGGAACCGACGAATCAGGTCGAACTCCGCGCCTGGTCCCAGCCGCGCCAGTCCCCCGCCCTGTCCGGGCGGCGGCTCAGTAGCCCGGCGGGTCACTCGCGGGAAATGACTCGCGTGAGCTTTCCTCTACATCCTGCTCGGTTGCCTCTTTCCCCCGTGCCGGTTGCGGGCTCGCCGCCAGCGCTGCCGAAACCGGCTCCGGCATTTCCTTGTGGCCGAGCAGTTGCCGGAGCACGTACTGCAAAATGCCGCCATGTTTGTAGTACAGCACCTCCTGCGGGGTATCGATACGCACCGTGGCCCGAAACTCTTTCGCCGCACCGTCGGTAGCGCGCGCGGTGACGGTGACTTCGCGGCCATCCGCGAAGCCGTTCGCAATGCCTTCCGCCAGCCCGTCTATGTCGAAGCTTTCGGTGCCATCCAGCCCGAGCGAATCGATCGAGTCCCCGCTAGCGAACTGCAGCGGGAGCACGCCCATGCCGATCAGGTTCGAGCGGTGAATTCGTTCGTAGCTCTCCGCAATCGCAGCCTTGATTCCCTGCAGGTAGGGACCCTTCGCGGCCCAGTCGCGGCTAGAACCGGACCCGTACTCTTTGCCCGCCAGCACCACGAGCGGCGTTCCCGCCTCCTGGTAGCGCATCGCCGCATCGTAGATGGTCATCACCTCGTCACTCGGCAGGTGCTTGGTGATACCCCCCTCTACCCCCGGCACGAGCCGGTTGCGGATACGGCCATTCGCAAAGGTGCCGCGCACCATCACCTCGTGATTTCCGCGGCGGGCACCGTACGAGTTGAAGTCCTTGGGAGCGACATCATGCGCGATCAGATACCCGCCGGCGGGAGATTCCTTGCGAATACTTCCGGCGGGGGAGATGTGGTCCGTGGTGACGCTGTCCGCGAGCAGCGCGATCACCCGGGCACCCCGAATCGGTTCGACGCGCTCCGCCGAGTCCGGCGCCATTCCCAGGAAGTACGGCGGCTGGCGGACGTAGGTCGAATCCTCCTGCCAGTCGAAACGGGCGCCGCCCGGCACTTCGAGAGCGGCCCATTGGTCATCTCCCGTATAAACCTCGGCGTAGCTTTCCTTATACATCTCGGATTGGATGGCACTCGCCACCACCTCGCGGATCTCCTGCTGCGTGGGCCACAGATCCTTCAGGAACACCGAGCGGCCCTCGCTGTCTGTTGCTAGGGGCTCGTTGTACATGTCGATGTCGATGCGGCCCGCGAGCGCAAAAGCCACCACCAGCGGGGGCGACATCAGGTAGTTGGCACGAACCTCGGAGTGGATGCGGCCTTCGAAGTTCCGGTTGCCCGACAGCACGGAAGCCGCCACCAAGCCCCCTTCGCGTACCGCCTCTGATACCTCTTCCGGCAATGGTCCCGAGTTGCCGATGCAGGTGGTACAGCCGTACCCGACCAGATTGAAACCGAGCTTCTCGAGATAGGGCGTGAGGCCTGCGCGCTCATAGTAGTCTGACACGACCTTCGAACCCGGTGCCAACGATGTCTTCACCCACGGCCGCCGCGTCAGACCGCGCTCGACGGCCTTCTTGGCCAGCAGCCCCGCGGCCATCATCACCGATGGGTTCGAAGTGTTCGTGCAACTGGTGATCGCGGCGATCACTACCGACCCGTGCGTAAGTTCGTGCTCGGCGCCTTCGATGACGGCCCGCACGGAGTGCGAGCGGTCTTCGCCCCAGACGCCGACCGGCTCGCCATCCTCCGTAGTCGCCGCGTCTTTTTTCGTCTTCGCCTCACCGGTAGAAGGGAGCAGCGAGGGCAGCGCCTCGCGAAACGCTTGCCGCGCCTGCGAAAGCCGGATGCGGTCCTGCGGGCGCCGCGGGCCGGCAATGCTCGGCTCAACGGAATCCAGGTCCAGTTCGAGAGTGTCGGTGAAGACGGGTGCGGGCGAATCGGCGGTGTGGAACAGCCCCTGTTCCTTCATGTAGGCTTCGACTAGGGCGACGCGCTCTTCCGAGCGGCCCGTGAAGCGCAGATAGTCGAGGGTAACCTGATCTACCGGGAAGATGGCGCAGGTAGCGCCGTACTCGGGCGTCATGTTGCCGATTGTCGCCCGGTCGGCCAGCGCAAGGCTCGCTACCCCCGGGCCGTAGAACTCGACAAACTTGCCGACCACGCCTTTCTGCCGCAGCAGCTCGGTCACGGTCAACACGAGATCGGTTGCGGTCGCTCCCTCGGGCAACTCGCCGGAGAGGCGGAAGCCGATCACCTGGGGGATAAGCATCGAGATGGCTTGGCCGAGCATGGCCACCTCCGCCTCAATGCCGCCGACACCCCAGCCGAGCACCCCGAGCCCGTTGACCATGGGCGTGTGGGAGTCGGTGCCCACCAGCGTGTCCGGGTAGGCGAGCGGCCTGCCACCCGCGGCGGCCTCGCCATCGGCGCCGAAGACCACGCGCGCCAAGTACTCGAGGTTCACCTGGTGGCAGATCCCCGTATTCGGCGGAACCACTTTGAAGTTATCGAAGGCGCGTTGGCCCCACTTCAGAAAGGCATAGCGCTCGCCGTTGCGCTCGTAGTCGAGCTCCTGGTTGCGCTCGAACGCCGCGGAGGTGGCGAAGGAATCGACCTGAATCGAATGGTCCACCACCAGCTCGACGGGCTGCAGCGGGTTGATCTTGGTAGGGTCACCGCCTAGTTCGGCCATCGCGTCGCGCATGGCCGCCAGATCGACAATGGCGGGGACGCCGGTGAAATCTTGCAACAACACGCGCGCCGGAGTGAAGGCGATCTCGCGGCGTGGCGCCTCTGTGGCGTCCCAGTTCGCCAGCGCCCGAATATCATCCGCGGTGACGACAACTCCATCTTCCGTGCGTAGCAGGTTTTCAAGCAGGATGCGCAGCGAGTACGGAAGCCGCGATACATTCATCCCCTCCTTCTCGAGCGCATCCAGGCGAAACATGTCGTACTCACGGCTACCGGCTTCCAGCCGGGAGCGGGCGCCAAAACTATCGGTCATTGGATCTCCTTGGTTGCATCCAGACGGCAAACTACACGACGGCGCACGGCACGCGCGTTCCACCGCGCGGTGCACCCGGGGAACCTCGTTGCCACATCCGTGCCGGGGGCAACACGGTGAGGGAGGACGCGGGGGACCAGCTCCGAGTATACCGGCGCGGTTCGCCCCCCGCCAGCCGCTAGGGGTAGCTCGCAGCAGGCCCAGCACCCATATTGCCGCGCCCGGATATCGGCATCCCCCAGAATCGGACGGAATGAGCAGCAGCAACCTCGCGCGAGAGGTCGTCGTTGTCGGCGACAAGGTATTGATCAAGCCCGAAGAGGAATCTTCCAAAACTCCGAGCGGGCTGTACCTGCCGCAGGGCGTGGCCGAGAAGGAGGCGGTGTCCGGCGGCTACATAGTCAACCTCGGTCCCGGCTATGCCACTACAGGCAGCCATGCGGACGGGGAGCCGTGGACCAGGGGGAGCGGCGGGGAGATGAAGTACGTGCCGCTACAGGCGCAACGGGGCGATTACGCGATATTTCTACGGAAGGAGTCTGTGGAAGTCGAGATCGATGGCGGCAAGTACCTGATCGTGGGGCATTCGAGCATTCTGCTCCTGATCCGCGACAAAGCGCTGCCGGCGTAAAGCGGGCATGCGCAGCGGAGACGCGGGTCAG
>JBBSMO010000220.1:0-4864 GCA_038233155.1 Longimicrobiales bacterium | reverse complement strand
GTGCAGCTCCTGCAGATAGTCGAGGGCGGCGTCGGTAGAGCGGGCCGGGTCACGCCGTTCGTCTACATAGCGGTCGATGCGCAGGCCGTAGCGGCGGCCGGTTTCGGCGATGAACTGCCACAGTCCGACTGCCTTGGCATGCGACCGTGCGGTAGGATTGAAGCCAGATTCGATCATCGAGAGATAGACCAGATCCTGCGGCATGCCGCGCGCCTGCAGCTTCTGGCGAATCATTCCCTCGTAGCGGCCCGAGCGCTTGAGATACAGCTCCATGCGGCCGGTTTGCTCCTCCGTGAACAGGGTCACGAAGCGAGCGACCGGCTCGTTCCAAACGACGGGAATATCCCAGCTTACGTATCGGGTAGCCGGTGTGGCAACACTGCCGCCGGGTACCACGGGAGGGGCTAACAACGACCTGAGGGGATGATTGAGGCGGGATTCTCCAGTGCTGAACGACGCACCGGCCAAGCCGAACAATACGCCGACTAACAGCGCGGAAGGCAGAGCGGACCGAATCTCCATGCAACCTCCGTAGCGGGTGACTGGCAAGGCAGCCCAGCGACATGCCGATCAAACCAAGCGCCCAAGTACACGCTGGCTCGGTGCAGAGTTCCCCCCGGCAGAGCAACAACGAAGCACAAGGTATCTGCCCCGGCGGCATTCAGCAACGGCCAACTCAGCCGGCGGAGCAGCGCGTCGGGGTCTACTCGAGGTTCGTTTCCAGCCAGCTAGCGAGCGCCTCCAGAACTTCGGGCGCCAAGCGCAGAGAAGGGAGCTGGGGGTATGGCGTCGGTTCTGCCGCGGCATCCCGCACGAACAGGTGGTTGATTTCGGGGAATACACGGACTGTGACATTCGGGTTGCCCCCGGTGCGCACCGCCGCAGCCAGCTCCTCCGCCTGTTCGGGCGTCACCTGAATGTCTGCTGCACCCTGCAGGAGCAGCACAGGCACCTGCAGAGTGCGCGCGGCCGGCAACGGATCATAGCCGAGAAAGAAGGCCTCCCACGGACGCGCCGACAGCGCATCGAGTTGCGCGGGGATCTTGTCCAGCGCCGCGTCGCGCTCCGCGGCAGACAGCGCCGAGTCTGCGGTGATGCGCCTGTGGAGCTGGTAGTCCAGGATCTCACGTCCTGTTCGCGACGGACCGGCCAAGCTGACAACCGCCGCGACGGCCGGATCGGCGGCGGCAACCATGGGCGCGATGAGCCCGCCTTCACTGTGCCCGGCGAGGCCGATTCGCGAGCCGTCGATGTCGCTCCGGGCCCGCAGAAAGGCGAGCGCGGCGCGCACGTCATCTGCCAGGTCCTCGCTGGTGGCGGCGGAGAAGTCGCCCGTAGAGGTACCCACGCCGCGCTCGTCGAAACGCAGCACGGCGATACCGCGCCTGCCCAGCGCATCCGCAATTTCGCGGAAGGGCTGATAACCCGGGAGGCCTGGTAGGCGCGAGTCGCGCTCCTGGGGCCCCGACCCGGCGATCAGGACGACGCCGGGGTAGGGCCGGCCATCACTGCCCGATGGAATGGTCAGCGTCCCGGCGAGTGTATGCCCGCCGGGGGTGGCGAACCCGACCTGTTCCGCGCTATAGGGCGCATCTTCCGGCGCCGAGTAGTCGATAGGCGCCGGGGCAGCCTCACCCCCGCGGGCTGTGCCACGGGTGATGCGGAGGTTCTGCGCCGGAACTTCGCCGGAGATGATGCGGCCGTTCTCGCTCACCTGAAAGCGCTGCGCGACACCGGCGATAGTTGCCGCAATCGTACCGGGACCGGTGCGCTCGACCACGAGCGGCATGGTGCGGCCGCCGGTGGTGAGGAAAAGCGGGATCTGCACGCTGTCGCCACCCAGGGTGCTGGCGCGCATGAGCGCCTGCTCGAACAGTGCATAGGACAGGTTGACGAATGGCAGTGCGCCGGCTTCGCTCGCGACCCGTTCTTCCTTCCCGCTGCCGGTGTTCACCCGCACGCTATCCGCCCGGAAGTGCATAACGAGTTGCTGCATGGGCGCTGCGTCCGGCGCCATGTTCGCCATGCGCACCGTCATTTCGAGGCGGGGGATGAGCCCCCCAGCCGCCACTTCCGCCGAATAGCTCAGGCGGATTCCGGCGGCAACCAACTGCAACGTACCTGAAATCTCCCCGGGCGTGCGGGTAAACCGCTCGATGGCGAGCGTGTCACTTCCCCGGGTGACCACGAACTCTTCCGGTGTGGCGGGCATTTGCGCGGATAGGGCGGGTGCGAACAACCAAGGCGCGGCAAGGCAAAAGGCGCGCGGCCCGCCGAACAATCCTACTGTCTTCATCTTCCTCCTCCTGTTCCCACAGGTCATGCCGCGGCTCCGGGTGGGCTTTGGCGTTCGCGGCGCCAGGCAAAATACGAGTAGATCGTCATGCCGAGTGCCGCGGCGAGCACAGCGCCGATGACGGCAGATACGCGCAGCGCGGCGGGACCAAAGGCCGCTAGTGCCACCACCACGCCGGCAGCAACGAAGACGCGGCCGCCTACGCGGTGGGTTTCGCGCCAAACACGGTCGCTTTCGAGCGTCCACGGAGTGCGGATTCCCATCCACCAGTTCGGGCGCAGCCGCGGCAGCACATTCCCGAGGCCAATAAACAGGGTCCCCGTCAACAGGTTCACTGCCGTGCCTACGTCGACCCGCCAGCCGAGGGCTACGCCTAGCGTGAGCACCTCGAGCACCAGCAAAAACAACAACAAGAGATTGAAGATCAACCAGTAGGTGCCGCGGAACCGTTCAAAGTTCTCGCGCCGCGGGTCGATCTTGGGCAGCCCCCAGGCGAGCACCAGCAGCCCCGCCCCTAGAGCAGGGTGCATGAAGGCCATCCAGCGGCTGCCCCAATCGTCTATCTGCCCGCCGGCATTCCAGTGGGTGGGGATCTCATCCGGCAGCAGCGGGAACACCGCTATGGCGACGAGCAGCATTGCTCCCGCAATCGCGATTCCGAACCACGGTCTCTTCATCATTCGTCCTTGACGGCAGAGAAGAAATCCATCATCTCCTCGAGAAACTCCTGGAAGACGGTGCTGTTGAGGGAATAGATGATGTTGCGCCCGTTCCGTTCGGCTGTCACCAGTTCGGCATCTTTCAACACGCCCAGGTGGTGCGAGACAGATGCGCCGCTGATCGGGAACGCCGAACCGATCTCCCCCGCCGAAAGATCGCTGCGCCGCAACGAGCGCAAAATCTCGCGCCGGGTCGGGTCGTGCAATGCCCGCAAGGTCGCATCGAGTCCCATTTGCCTCCTGGCTCCTCCTTCCCCGCGCCCGAGTGCAAGCGGCGGGGCAACGGCAACAATTAGACGTTCGTCTAAACGTTGCACGTCCCGCACCCGCTGTCAAGTCCCAACCTGCAAACGGAAGAAGGGGGCGGGCTACCTGGCCGCTGCCACCAATGCGAGCCGGTCGCCCCTGGGGCTGACGGCGAGGCGGGTGATGCTTTCGAGGCCGGCGCTGGTGAAGTCGGCGATCTGGACCCAGCCGGGACCGCCTTGCCGCCAGGCGTGGAGGGTGGAGCCCTGCGCCATCAGCAGAGTGCCCGCGGGCGTCCAGGCATAGTCCTCGGAGCCGGGGAGTGCCTGGACGAGGGGGGTGATGGCGCCCGAGGCGAGATCCAGCCTACGGATCCACCAGTCCTCACCGGCGCTTTTGTCCACGAAGCTGATCGCGTTGCTGCGGGGGATTTTGTGCAGCGAGCGGCCGATGTCCTTCGCTACGACTCGCGCGGTGCCTGTCCCGGTGTCGGCGATCTGTAGCGTGGGCGGCTCGCCCAGAACGAAGAGTGCAAGGGTGCCAGCGTCTGCCCACGCATGATAGCCGACGGGCATCACGTCCTCGAGAATCAATTGCGGGTTGCCACCGGCGGGTAGCGGAAAGCGCCAGAGCCGCTGGGTGGAGTCTGCCTCGACGCGGATCACGGAGATGGCATCACCCGTCGGCATGAGCAGGGGCGAGTACTCGCTTTCGGGCGTGCTGGTGACGCGCGCAGCCGTGGCGCTGGAAACGTCGTAACGGAAGATATCGGCTTGCCCGTCGCGAATGGAGGTGTAGAGGATGGCGCTGCCATCGGGCGTGAAGCTGGGCTGGTTGTCGTAGCCGGCGCGCCGCGTGAGGTTGCGCGGCTCGCCAGTAACCTGTGGCAGCGGACCCTGCTCAATTATCTCAGCGAGAAAGATATCGGTGCCCGGCGGAGCCTCCGCCGCCGCCGCTCCGCCCGCCGGAGGATTTCCGGGCTCGGGTGCGGCGGATTGTGCGGCGCGGGGGGCGCAGGCGCATAGCAAGCTCGCTAGGGCGAACCAGCGGGCGTAAGTCATGGCAGGATTGGGGTGTGCAGGAAATGAGCGAACCATTACTATGGGGGTTGCGGCGGTCACCCGGGCTGTTCGTCCGCGCTGGGGCCGTACGTGCCCGGTAGCGGCACATCTAGCAGCCGCAGATAAACGCTGAGTTGACCGCGATGGTGGACGATGTGGCTGGTGCCCCAGGTCCGGAACACCGCGTGCTTGGGTTCGGTGAAGATGACCTGCTCGCCATGGCGCAAGGTCCATGGGTGGCCGAGCTCCTCTGCGGTGGTCCCTTCGATCGCTTGTTGCAACTTCTCGCGATTCTGGTCGAACGCGCTCAGGATTTCGTCCTGCGATTCTGGGGCGGTGAGCGGCATAGGAGATGCCGCCAGGTCGAAGTCGTCATCCTGCAAGGTGGTGATCTGCCAGTAGAGCAGGTTGGCAACGTGCAACGCGAGTTCGCCGAGGCTCATCGACTTGGCATGCGGTTTCCACGCGAGGTGCTCCGTCGGCACCCGCTCGAGCATACGGCGGGTCGCATCCAGCTCGCGGTCCAGATCTCCGAAAGCGAG
>JBBSMO010000219.1:0-4867 GCA_038233155.1 Longimicrobiales bacterium | reverse complement strand
TCAACCCCGCGGTACATGCACGGCATGATGGCGGTGAAATCTTCATCAAGTACAACTCTGGCGTCCCCAGCGATTTCTTCTCTGCCGAGGCAGAAGGATTGCAAGAACTGCAGTCGGAACAGACGGATCTGGTGGTGCCGGGCGTACTCGGTGTGCGCGATCCCGCGGGCGACAAGCCAGGGTGGCTGGTGCTGGAATGGCTGAATTCCGGCGCGAGGACGATCAGCTTCTCCGATGAACTCGGCCGCGGCCTCGCCAGGCTGCACCGCGCTGCACAGGGTGCGTGGGGGTGGCACCGCGACGGCTTCATCGGCTCGTTGCCCCAGCGCAACACGCGCACGGATAGATGGGCAGAGTTCTGGCGGTTGCACCGGCTCGAGCCGCAGCTCAGCCGGGCACGCGATGCAGGTTTTTTCAAGGGTGATGATGAGCAGTGGGACGCTCTGTTCGGCCGGCTTCCCACGCTCCTCGCGGCCGCTGACGGCGATGGGCCGTCACTGCTGCACGGAGATTTATGGGGCGGCAATGTTCTTGCCGCATTGATCGCTGGCGCAGTACGTCCAGCCTTGGTGGACCCCGCAGTTTACTATGGTCACCGCGAGGTGGATCTGGCGATGTCCGAACTGTTCGGCGGCTTTGGGGAAGCGTTCTACCGTGCCTACGAGGAAGTGTGGCCGCTCCAGCCGGGCTACCGCCCTCAACGGCGCGCCGTGTACCAGCTATTCTACCTGCTGGTTCACGTGAACCTGTTCGGCACCGCTTACCACGCGCCCGCACGCGCCGCGCTGCGCCGTGCGCTTGAACCCTGACCTGAATAATTCGCTGCCTGTCTTGCCCGACGGAATGGCTGAAGCAGACCAACTCGTCAGAAGCTCCCTGCCCTCCGCGCCCGCGGCCGGATCTATGGGTATTGCCCGCGCCCTTGCCCGGCAGGCGGAGCGGGCGATGGTGCGTGCATCAGATGCGTTCCTGATCCGCGGCAACAGCGCCCGGCTTCTGGTGGATGGCCCCAGGACGTTTGCGGCGTGGCTGGCCCGCATCCGGACGGCGGAGCGGTGGGTGCACCTCGAGAACTACATCATCCGTGACGATCACACCGGGCATCTGTTCCGGGATGCTCTCGCGGAGCGTGCTGCGGCGGGTGTCCGGGTACGGGTTCTGTACGATTGGGTCGGGTGCTGGGCTACGCCCTCGCGCTTTTGGAGGCCGCTGAAAGCAGCAGGTGCCGAGGTGCGGGCCTTCTCGCCGCCGAGCCTCCGCTTTCCGCTGAACGTGCTGCGGCGGGACCATCGCAAGGTGGTCGCGATCGACGGGACGTATGCGTCCGTCGCGGGCATGTGCATTGGCGACGAATGGGCGGGCGACCCCGCTGCCGAAACACCGCCGTGGAGGGATACCGGGGTCGAGTTCACCGGGCCCGTCGCGGCGGTGATCGACCGTGCCTTCGCCAAAACTTGGGCAGCGGCGGGCCAGCCGCTGCCGCCGGGCGAGCTGCCCGACCCGGCTGAGGCCGAGCCTACGGGAGATCTCCAGGTGCGGGTAGTCGAGGGGGAGCCCGGCCGGTCACGAATTTACCGGCTGTCACAATTCGTCGCGGTGGGCGTCGAGCGGCGGCTGTGGATCACCGACCCCTACTTTGTCGCCCCGCCGGCCATGACCGAGGCGCTCGCCGCTGCCGCCCGCGACGGCGTAGATGTGCGGGTGATTGTGCCCGCCGACAACAACTGGCCCGTGGTAAGCGGCATGTCACGGGCCGGCTACCGGCCGCTGCTCGAAGCGGGCGTTCGCCTCTTCGAGTGGGAAGGCCCTATGATCCATGCGAAAACCGCGGTCGCGGACGGCGTCTGGTCGCGTGTCGGCTCGAGCAACCTGAACATCGCCAGCTTGCTCGGCAATTGGGAGCTGGACGTGGCGATCCTTGGCCGCGACTTCGCCGACGAGATGGAGCGCCTTTTCCTCGACGACCTGGCTTCCTCGACCGAGGTGGTGCTCACCGAAACGGGCCGGGTGCGGAACGGCGTCCGGTTGGCCGAGCGCCGCATGCACCCCCGGCCGGATCCGGACCCCGTTGCCACCCGTGTGGAGGACGCGCGCGCCGCACGCCGCCGCGCCCGGCGCGGCGGAACGTTGGGCCGGACGTTGGGCCGCATCGCACAAGCCGCGTCCGTGTTGGGCCGCGCGCTCATCGGCCAACGCATGATCGGGCATGACGATGAGGGTTGGGTCGCCGCTGTCGCGGGTTTGCTCTTGCTGTTAGCTGCTCTCGGGATCTGGGTGCCGTTGGTGCTCGCGGTTCCAGGAGCCGTGTTGCTTGCCTGGCTGGGAATCGCGAGCTTGGTGCGGGTGTTCTCGCCGAAAAACCGCCGCCAAAGGTGATCTCATGAGCTTGTTTCCAGATCACCCGGGGCCACACGGCCCGGCGCCGGACCTCGAGCTGCGCACGGGGTTGGTGCCGCTCGCGTTCGTGGTCGTTGCTCTCCTCGCGATGACCGTTATCCCCTACTGGAGCGGGCGGCGGATCGAAGACATTCGCACTCGCATCGCCGAGGTGAACACGCCCGCCCGCTCGCAGATCAGTGCGTTCGAAAGCGGCATCGGGAAAGAAGTTGCAGCGATTCGCGGCTACCTCCTCACCGGAGACCCGGTTTTTCTCCGTCAGTATGACTCCGCGCGGGCGGAAATGCGGCTGGCGCGCGAGCAACTTGGCATTTTGCTGCCGCAGGTCGGCGGCGGGGTAGCGGAACACCTGGCTTTGATCGATTCTCTGATCGGCCGGTGGGAGAGCCCGGTGAGCCAGATGCTTGGCGGCCTCAGTTCGCGAGAACAACTGATCGAGCAGTTTTCGATGCAGCAGGCGCTCTTCCAAGAGATTCTCGCAACCGGCGAGCGAATCGATTCCGAAACCGCGCGCGACATTGACGAGGGCCGGCAAAGCATCCGGCGCGCGGAACAGTGGGACCGGCGCTTGGGCTTGCTGCTCGGGGTGGTTGCGGCGCTCGGCACCCTAGCGGTTGGCCTTGCCGCGCGCCGCTTGCGGCGGCAGGCACGGGCAATCGGGGCGGCGCGAACGGCGGCGGAACGGCAGGCCCGCGAACTCGAGCGGCAGGTTGCAGCTTCGGACGCATTGTCCGCAGAGCTGAAGCGGGCAAATGAAGAGCTGGTTACGGTGAATGTGGCCGCGGATTCGGCGCGCGACCGCGCCGAGCTCGAGCGCCAGCGGTTGCGAACCGTTCTCGAAGCAATTCCCGTCGGAGTGTTCATCGCTGGCAAAGACAACCGCCCGCTCGAGGTCAACCCGGCGGGCGTCGAACTGTGGGGCGACCCGCCAGAGGTGCGCGGCCCCGAAGACTACGGCGCGTATCACGCTTGGCGGGCGGATACCGGCGAAGCCGTGGGCGCGGACGAGTGGGGGATGGCGCGCGCGCTCGCCACCGGTGAGATCACTGGCCCCGAGGAGCTGGACATCGAGACCTTCCAGGGAGACACACGGTCGATCCTGAACTATGCCCGGCCGATTCTCGATGCTGAAAACGAAATTGTCGGCGGCGTCGCAATCAACGTCGATATCACCGACCGCAAGCGAGCAGAGCAGGCGCTTCGCCAGAGCGAGGAACGCTTCCGCGCCGTGCAGGAGACCACGCCGGACGGCTTCATGATTTGCCGGAGCGTGCGGGACGCAGAAGGCCACGTCGCCGACTTCGAATGGATCTATCTCAACCCGGCAGCAGGACGGATCGTCGGGAGCGAACCCGGCGAGTTGACTGGGAAGCGGGTGCTGGAGGCGATGCCCGCGATCCGCGACACCGGCCTCTTCAGCCGCTTCGAACGGGTCGTGGAAACCGGGGAAGCCGAACGCTTCGAAACCCGCTTTTCAGAAGGCGACCTCGACCGTTTCTTCCGCGGGACCGCGGTGCGCATCGATGACGGCTTCGCCGTAAGCTTTCAGGACATAACGCAGCAGAAACAGGTACAACTCGCTCTGGATGTCGAGCGCGAGCGGCTGCAGCGCGTCTTCATGCAGGTGCCTGCCATTGTCGCCATTACCTACGGACCGGATCACCTGCTGCAGAGCGCCAACCGCTACTTTTGCGATCTGGTAGGACAGGACGCAGAGCTCGGGCGCCGCATCCGGCAGGCATTCCCCGAGCTGGAAGGCGAGGCCTTCGCCGACTTGTTCGACCGGGTTTTCGAAACGGGAGAGCCGTTCGTCGGCCGCGAGGTTTCCGCCAGCTTCCAGCGGCATGACGGCACCCCGCGGCAGGGCTTCTTCAACTTCGTTTATCAGCCGCTGACCGATGCGAACGACGAGGTGTTCGGAGTCTTGGTTCATGCCGTCGAAGTCACCGAGCAGGTACAGGCACGCCGTGACGTCGAAGCGGCGAGCCAGGCGAAGAGCGACTTCATGGCTACGATGAGCCACG
The DNA here is from genome assembly GCA_038233155.1 of Longimicrobiales bacterium. Taxonomy (GTDB): domain Bacteria; phylum Gemmatimonadota; class Gemmatimonadetes; order Longimicrobiales; family Longimicrobiaceae; genus JBBSMO01. The sequence continues at coordinate 446 of JBBSMO010000219.1, read as the reverse complement.
AGCTGCGGACACCGCTGAACGCGATGATCGGCTACACCGATCTGCTGCTCATGGGAGTGCCGCGCGAAATTCCGGGCGAGTCGCGGGCGCAGGTGGATCGCATACGCCTCAGCGCGAATCATCTGCTTCAGCTCATCGAAGAGATCCTCACCTTCAGCCGTCTCGACGCTGGGCGCGAGCAGGTGCGCATCGGAGATGTCGGCTTGGAGGATGTGCTAGGCGAGGCCGCGGCGATCATCGAGCCGCTAGCCGGGCGCAAAGGCCTGCGATTCGTCTGCCATTCCGAGGTAGACGGAGCAGTGGTGCGAACCGATGCCCGCAAGCTGCGGCAGATTCTGTTGAACCTGCTCGGCAACGCCATCAAGTTCACGCAACACGGGGAAGTCGGCTTGCGCGCGCGATTCGCGGACGAGGGCGAGCGGCTCGTGCTCGAGGTGACGGACACC
>JBBSMO010000218.1:0-4890 GCA_038233155.1 Longimicrobiales bacterium | reverse complement strand
TGCCTAGTGCATCTGGCACAGGTCGTGCCTTTTGCACTTCTATTGTTGCCGAATCGTCTTCAACCCGAGGGTCATCATGTCCACTGCAACGGAAACCGCAGATCCTGCCGCCGCACGCGCAAACCAGCTCTACTGGACCAGCAGCGATACCGTGGACCACATTGCGGACCAGCTAGACATCAGCCGCAGCGCACTTTACGCCGCCGTTATCCCGACGGGTGCTGGGCTCGACTGCCCGATGTGCGGCGACAAGCTCGTGTACGTGAACCGCACCAGCCGCGCCGCGGGGCGGGCTACCTGCGAAGCGTGCGAGGCCGAGGTGCAGGCCGACGATATAGGCGCTGTCGATGACAAACCGAAGCCACGTCGGCGGTCGGCGGGCGCGGAAGGCCGCCCGGGTCGCGCCGACCAGTGGTCGGATCGTGTAGACAACTGGAAAACGGAATTCGCCGCCGTCGAACCGGAGCGCGCGGTGCTGATTGGCGGCGCTGCGGCGCTGGGTGTGGCCCTGGGCGCGGTCGCCGTAAAGCTCGCCCGCGGCAGTTGAACCCATCGGGCGAAGCGCCGGCCCCGGCCGGCGGTGCGGGCGCACCGCCGCCCGCCCGCCTCGCCGCGCTGAAGCGCCTGGCCGAGCAGCGGCCGGACGACTCGCGCGCCTACTTCGGCCTCGCGGCCGAATACGAGTCGCTCGGGCGGTGGGAAGATGTTGTTTCGCACCTGCGGCGCTATCTGGAACTCGCTGACGACGAGGGCAATGCCTTCGGCCGGCTCGGGCTCGCCTTGCGAACGCTGGGCCGGGATGCTGAGGCTCGAGAGGCGTACCGCGCCGGGATCGCCGCCGCAACCCGCCACGCACACCCTACCATGGCCGCTGACTTCGAGGAAATTCTGGAAGATTGGGAGTAGCTGTCCTCTTAGCCCCACCCGCTCGCGCGCGTGCGCAGCAGTTGCTCGATCTCGAAGGCGATTTCCTGTACGCTCCGGCCGTCCGTCGGCAGCGTCAGGTCCGCCCGGCGATAGAGGGGCTCTCGCTCGGCCTGCATTTCCGCGATGCGCCCCACCGGATCCGCCATGTCCTTGAACGGCCGGTCGATGCTGTCTTCCATCAGCCGCCGCGCCGTTTCTTCCGGCGTCACCCTCAGCCACACAGCGAGAGTCCCGCGGCGAATGCTCTCGAGCAACTCCGGCTGCGTGATCCACCCGCCGCCAGGAGCCAGCACCACGAAAGGTTCCTCCGCCGCTTCTCCGGTCAATGCGGCTTCCAGCCTCCGGAAGTGCTCTTCGCCCCGCTCGTCGATGATTTCGCTCACCGCGCGCCCTTCCCGGCGCTCGATCTCGACATCGTAGTCCAAAAACTCCCAACCCAGGCGGCGGGCGAGCACTTCGCCTACCGTACTCTTGCCGCAGCACATGTAGCCGAGGAGCACGACGCGCTCGATGACGTCACGGCGCGGGCCATCCGACTTCCGATCGAGGGGGCCGACGTAGGGGGCCAATGAGCTTCTCCCGTTGAGAAAGAGAATTTACGCTGCTGCTTGCCGCCGCCCGCAGTGCAGGTTGCGGACCGGGCCGCATTGGCCGGTGCCGAATGGATCCCGAACAGACCCTGCGCACCAGGGTAGAAGACGGGGTGCGCCCGTCTCGCCTACACAATAACTTGGGGGCCACGCCCAGCCTCCTCAACCCGAAAGCCGCGCAGCCTCGATGGTAGTCGCCAATCACCGTGACCGGGTAGTGCCCCGGCTGATCGAAGACGAGATGAAGCAGTCATTTCTCGACTATTCGATGAGCGTGATCGTGCAGCGCGCCCTGCCGGATGTGCGGGACGGGCTGAAGCCGGTGCACCGGCGCATCTTGTACGCGATGCACGAGGCGGGGCTGGGGCCGACGCGCCCGTTCAAGAAGTGCGCGACGGTGGTGGGAGATGTACTGGGCAAGTACCACCCGCACGGCGACAGCGCGGTATACGACGCGCTGGTGCGGATGGTCCAGGAGTTCAGCTTGCGCTACCCGCTGATCCAGGGGCAGGGCAACTTCGGCAGTGTGGACGGAGACAGCGCGGCGGCCTACCGCTACACGGAGGCGCGCTTGGCGCCGCTAGCGGGCGAGATGCTGGCGGACATCGACAAGGAGACAGTCGATTTCTCGCCCAACTTCGACGACCGGCTGACGGAGCCGACGGTGCTGCCGGCCAAGCTGCCGAATTTGCTGGTGAACGGCAGCTCGGGCATCGCCGTGGGGATGAGCACGAACATCCCCCCGCACAATCTGCGGGAGGTGGTCGGCGCCGCGACGTATCTGCTGGACCACCCGGACTGCAGCATCGAGGAGCTGATGCAGTTCATCCCCGGCCCCGACTTCCCCACGGGCGGGCTCATCATGGGCGCGGACGGGATCCGCAAGGCGTACCACACCGGGCGCGGGCGGGTCGTGATGCGCGCCCGGGTAGCGCGCGAGCAGCGCCGCGGCGGCAAGGAGCAGTTGGTCGTCACCGAAATCCCCTACAGCACCAACAAAACTCGCATTGTCGAGCAGATTGCCGGCTTGGTGAAGAAGGGAAAGGTGTCTGACATTTCAGACCTGCGCGACGAGTCGGACCGCGACGGCATCCGCATTGTGATCGAGCTGAAGCGGGGTGTGGATGCCCGCAAGACGCTCGAGAAGTTGTTTCGCTGGACCTCGTTGCAGAACACCTTCGGCGTCATCACTCTAGCCCTCGAAAACGGGGCGCCGCGCGAGTTTTCGCTGAAGGCGCTGCTCGAGCACTTTCGGGATCACCGCATCGAGATGATTGTGCGCCGCTCCGAGTGGGAGCTGACGCGCGCGCGTGACGAGGTTCATGTGCTCGAAGGCCTGCTCATCGCGTTAGATGCGATCGAGGAGACGGTGCGGCTGATCCGCGGCTCGAAAACGCGCGAAACCGCTGCCGCCAAGCTGATCAAGCGGTTCAAGCTTTCCGAGCGGCAGGCGGGCGCCATCTTGGACATGCGTCTGGTGCGGCTCACCGCGCTGGAAACGCGCGATCTGCGCGCGCGCCTGGAACGGCTCGAGGCGCGCATCCGCGAGCTTGGTGCAATCCTCGCCACACCCGAGCGCCAGATCGCGGTGATCCGTGCCGAACTCGACGGGTTGGCGGCGGCGTACGGAGACGCGCGCCGCACCACCATTATCTCCGATCCCAAGAGTTTCAAGCTCGAAGATCTGCTAGCCAACGAGGAGGTAGTCGTTGCGCTCAGCCGCGAAGGATTCATCAAGCAGATTCCGATGTCGCTGTACCGCCGGCGCGTGAACTCTGGCCGGCCGCTCGCTGGAATGGAGCGTTACGACACGGACTACCTCGAGCGCCTTTTCGTCGCCGGGAGCAACGACACGCTGATGTTCTTCACCGCCGCGGGCCAGGCGTATTGGCTGCCGGTGCAGGAGATTCCGGAAGCCGGCCGCTCGTCGCGCGGCAGATCGCTGCAGCAGTTGCTTGGGCTCGGGCGCGACGAGCGCGTAGTCTCGATGCTTGTCCCTCCCCGGGCGCCGGCCAACGCGATCGTAGTGTTTTCGACGGCGAAGGGAACGGTGAAGAGAACCGCGTTGGAAGATTTCAACGCCCGCGCCGGCGGAGTGAACGCGATCAACCTCGCCAAAGGCGACCACCTGCTGGATGTTCAGCTTTCGGATGGCACGGCAGATCTGGTGCTCGTCACCAAGCGCGGCCGCTCAATCCGATTCGAGGAAGAGGATGTGGCCGTTATGGGCCGCGTGGCGCAGGGCGTAAAAGGGATCAACCTGGCCGCGCGGGACGAGGTCGTGGGGATCGTGGTGGTGCGGCGCGACGCCGGCCTGTGCGTGGTTACGGCCAAGGGATTCGCGCACCGGGTGCTCATCTCGGAACTGCCGCTGCAAAAGCGCGGCGGGTTAGGTAGCATGATTACCGAGTTGTCCGCGCGGACCGGATCCATCGTCGCAGCGAAAGAGATGTTGCATGGCGACCAGCTCATGGTTCTCTCTACTGACGGCGAGGCGCTCCGCATCCGCGGGGAAGACCTTGCGATTGGAGACCGGGGGGCGCCGCCGCGGGTTGACGTCGGCCTCGCTGCTGGCGCTGCCGTCGCGGAAGTGACGCGCGCCGCGGCACCGGGGCCGAACGCTTCAGCCGCGGGCGAGCCGGAGCCAAGCTCCGATGAACCAGCGGCCGTTGCGGTGGCGGCAGAGGCGGGGGAAGCCGGGGAGCCAGACTCCGTCACGTCCCGGGAACCGGGGTTGCAGGGCGAACTCGGGATCGAGTAGACGCGCCGGAGCGGGCCCGCTGCGCCCTGCGGGCTTGAGCCTGGCACTGTTTGCGCATAGGTTGGCTGCAGCAGAATAGCCCCTTCTCCAGCACCTTCCGATGCCCGTTGCCACCATCATCTTTCGGCCAGCGCTGCGGATCCCGCGCGTCACACGCGTGCCGGCATCTAGCGTTTCGCGCGGCGCACAATGAAAATTCTGATCATCGGCGCGGGTGAGGTAGGGTTCCACCTCGCGCACCAACTCTCGGAAGAGAACCACGATGTCGTGGTGGTCGAGCACGACCCGGCCCGCGTGCGTGCCATTGAAGACGCGATGGACGCGCTGGTCCTCAACGGGAACGGCGCGAGCCTGTCCATGCTCGAAAAGGCGCGCATTCAGCAGACGGATCTGCTGCTGGCCGTGACCAGCCACGACGAAATCAACCTGATGGCGTGCCTATCCGCGGCTCAGTATGAGGTGCCGGTGAAAATCGCCCGCGTGTCGCAGCCAGATTACTACGACCACACGGGCGTTCTCCCGCCGGAGCGCTTGGGCGTCGATCTGATGATCAACCCTGAACGCGAGTGTGCCGCCGAGACCTACCAGCTTCTGCAGAGTGCAGCGGCGACC
>JBBSMO010000217.1:0-4898 GCA_038233155.1 Longimicrobiales bacterium | reverse complement strand
GCAGGGGGATGGACCGTCGCTTCTTCCATCGCCTCGGCGCGAGCCTGCTGGCCCGTACGATCTGCGCGGCGGCGGGGACCGAAGGCTGGCGCCACACGTACGGCGACCGCGTTGGCCCCACCCCTGAAGAGGCGGACCGGGCGCGGCTGATCCTGCTGTGGGGCACCAATACACTCACCTCGAACCCGCACCTTTGGCCGGCGCTGCAGCGGGCGAGAAAGCAGGGCGCGCGGCTGATCGCGATCGACCCGATCCGCACGCGCACCGCGGCCCGGTGCGATGAACATCTCGCGATCCGCCCCGGCACCGACGCGGCGCTCGCGCTGGCGATGATCAACGTCATCTTCCAGCGCGGGTTGCATGACGAGGCTTATCTGCGGGACTATACGGAGGGCTGGGAAGAGTTGCCCGCGCGCGCCGCCGAGTGGAACCTCGAGCGTGCGGCGGAGGTGACGGGGCTCGCTGCCGCCGCGATCGAGCGGCTGGCAATTGATTACGCCAGCACCAGCCCTAGCCTGATCCGGCTGAACTACGGAATGCAGCGGCACGCGGGGGGCGGAATGGCCGTGCGGGTGGTCTCGCTGCTTCCCGCCGTGACCGGCGCGTGGCGCGAGGTAGGCGGCGGTGCGCTGCTCTCGACGTCGGGCGCATTCAAGCTGAACGACGCGGCCGTCGAGCGCCCCGATTGGATTCCGGCCGGCACCCGGACTATCAACATGGTCCGGCTGGGCGAAGCGCTGACACAACCCGATGCAGGGGTGGGCGGCCCGCCCGTGCAGTGCCTCATCGTCTACAATTCGAACCCTGCCGCCGCCGCTCCCGATCTCGGCAAGGTTCGCCAGGGGCTCTCCCGCCCAGACCTGTTCACCGTGGTGCTCGAGCACTTCCACACCGACACCGCCGACTACGCGGACTGGATTCTGCCCGCGACCACCCAACTCGAGCATTGGGATCTGCACACCGCCTACGGCCACCTCTATCTGACTCTGAACCAGCCCGCGATCGCGCCGCTGGGCGAAAGCCTGCCGAACAGCGAGATCTTCCGGCGGCTGGGGCGGAAGATGGGCTTCACCGAGGCGGAATTCTCCCAGAGCGACACCGACATCATCCGCACGGCTCTCGATTCGGGAGATGCGGCCCTGCGGGAGATCACCTTCGAGCGCCTGCTACGCGATGGCTACGCGCGCTTGGCGGTCCCGCAGCCGTACGCGCCGCTACGGGCGCCGGAGTCGCTCGCCACGCCCAGCGGGAAGATCCAGATCCGGGCGCCGCACCTGCCCGCGCTGGGAGTAGACGCGCTGCCGGCGTATACGCCCCCGCGCGAAGCGCCGCGGGCCGGGCTCGCGGCCGCTGCGGGAGCGCTGACGCTGCTCTCGCCGCCCGAGCATCACCTGCTCAACTCGACCTTTGCGAACCTGCTGTCCGTGCGGAAGCAGTTGGGTGATACGCGGCTGTTGATGAACCCCGCGGATGCAGCGTCGCGCGGGTTGGCCGATGATGAAATCGTAGCTGCCGAGAATGCGCGCGGCTCCTTCCGCGCGCGCCTGATGATCACCGCCGATGTGCGGCCTGGTGTCGTTGCCTCCTATGGAGTGCGCTGGCAGCGAGAAGCAGGCAGCGATGGTACGGTGAACGACACCACTTCGCAGCAGCTCACCGACCTGGGCGACGGCGCCGTCTTCTATGACAACGCGGTATGGGTCCGCGCCCGTGATGCGGAGAGCGGCGCCGTCAGAACGGCTTGAAGAGCGCCAGGTAACCCGCTAGTCCGCCCAGCGTGGCGACGGTGATCCACCAAACGCGGGCTCTTTCAGGCACGCGGTAGGCGACGGCGAGCATCGCCCCCATCACTAGCCAGATGGCGAGCTTCCCCCAGAGCCAGCCGCCAAACCCAATTCCCAGCCGCGCCAGCAGCCCGAAACCAGCTACCAGCAGCAGCACGAGCGCTACGCCATGTGTGGCCGCGACCAGCTTACGCGCCTGGTTGCTGAGCTTGCTCCCGCCATTCGCCGCGTGGATCAGCGCACCGCCGAGCGCGAGAAAGAGCAGCATCACGCCCAGAAGGTGCAGCAACTTGTAAGCGGAATAGCTGATCATGCGCGAGCCATGCGGGTGTCGGAGTCGTGCGCGCCCGGATGTCTAGGTCTGGAGGGACGCGGTGCGGGCAGAGAGCTAACGAATCCGCGCCTCGGTTGCAAGTTGCATCGCCGCTGCCGTCCGGCAGGACGGGCTGTCACCGGCCGGGGGTTTCATCCCCCCGGCAGGCGCCGCGGACTGCCTGGAGCGAGGCTTGGCGCGCTTTCAGGCGGCGCCGCCACCAGCCCAACGACTGAAGCCGCGGCTAGAAAACACGAAGTCCGCCTTCGCGGACTGGTGCCCCCGCCTCTTTCGGCCCTCCGGGCTCACCAAGCTGTCAGCTTTTCTCCCTTCCCCCCTTGTGGGGGAAGGGCCGGGGAAGGGGGGTCCTGGGGGCCGCGCGGCGGAAGGGAGGGTTCCCGAGGAGTGGAGGATGGGGGTCTCGCGCGAAGGGAAGGGAGGGTTCCCGCGAAGGGGGGCTAGCGGTCTCGCGCAAAGGTGAGCGTACACGCGAGCAGGGTACAGGGGTCTCGGAGGGCCTTCCAGCACCACGTTGAAACTCCGCGCCGCGGTCATTCGTACAGACGATCAGTACCCAGTCCGACCCAAACCACCCCGGAGGAAACTATGGACGCAAGCGGCAGAGACAACAGCACTCTCGGAACCATTCTCACCTGGCTGCTCGTAGCGGCGGCCGCGCTCGTGGCGCTCAAGCTGACATTCGCAGTGCTGGGGATGGTCGTGGGGTTGGCAGCGTTCGTGTTGAACTTCCTCCCCGTCCTGATCGTTGCCTGGTTGGTCTGGATGATGGTGCGGCGGTTTAACCGGCGCGATTCCTGGGACCGCGCCTGACGCGAACGGCTCCAGCTACGAGATAGAAAAAAGGCTCGCCGGAACCGGCGAGCCTTTCTTCTACCGAATCAGACCGGCGGCAAGGTGCCCGCCGACTCGTCGAGGGGATCGTCGGTACCTGGCGACGGCGGCTCGGTACCTGCGGCTCGGTCTGCCCGGGTCTCCATCTCCCGGCGGAACTCCTCGAGCTTCGCCTGCAGCCGGGTGATGAACGAATCCATCCGCGGCTGCAGGTCGGAGATCAAGCTGTCAACGCGCGGCTGCGCCTCCCTGACCTTGGCGTCGATCCTCGGCCGGACCTCCGCCATGGCCGATTCAATCTTCGCGTCCATCTCCTCGAAGGCGCGCTTGACCTTCGGGCGCAGTTCGTCTACAGCGGCCTCGATGCGGCGCTGGAGATCGTCCAGTGTTTCGCGCCGCCCGGTCCGCTGCTGCTCGTCTGGTGTTTCCATTCGGTTTTCTCCCTGTGCGAAAGCGATGCAGAGCCTGCCGGCCATCCCTACGGCGAAACCGCCGCCTGGGTTTCTCCCCGCAGTGCAAGCGGCGTGCTCCCGTGCGGCCGTGACCGCAGCGGCCGTGCCGCTGGCGGGTCATTCCCCGGGCGCCGCATCTGCACCGGCAGACTGCGCGAGCGCATACGCGGTGTTCCGGGAAAGCCGGAGCCGTCGTTGCAGCTCGCGCGCGATTTCCCGCTTTCGTAGACCTCGCCTGGACAGCGCCTGTGCCAGCAGCAGCGCGGCCTCTTCCGCCGCCTCATCGAGCGGCGAGGTAGCATCCGCATCCGCCGGTGCGGGCGCGACAACGACAACGATCTCTCCGCGCGGCGGATGGGCGGTGAAGTGCGTGGCGAGATCTGTCAGCGGGCCGCGAACGATCTCCTCATGCAGCTTAGTCAGCTCGCGCGCTACCGCTGCCTTGCGTTCACCGCCGCAGCTATCTTCCAGCGCCGCTATCAGCGCCTGTAGCCGGTGCGGAGATTCAAACAATATGGTGGTGTGCTGGCTTGCCGCCACCTGCTCGAACACTGCATCGCGCTCCCGTCCTTTCCGCGGCAGGAAGCCGAGAAAGGTGAAGCTTTCCGCGGGCAGGCCGGAGGCGACCAGCGCGGCTATCGGCGCGGCAGGGCCGGGAATCGGGACGACGTCGTGCCCTGCGTTCAGCGCAGCGGCAACCAACAGCGCTCCGGGATCGGAGAGCAGGGGTGTTCCCGCGTCGCTGACGAGCGCGACGTCATCTCCCGCGTCGAGCGTGGCAACTAGATCTTGCGCGCGTGCCGCTTCATTGTGCGCGTGCGCCGAACGCATTCGCGGGGAAACGCCGAGGTGCTGCATGAGGATGCCGGTGCGGCGGGTATCTTCCGCCATCACCAGGCGTACGGAGGACAGCGTCGCCGCTGCCCGGGCCGAGAGGTCCGCCAGATTCCCGATCGGCGTGCTCACCACAAACAGAGACGCCACTTCAGAAGGACACCTCGTAGGGAAGCAGCGGGAAGAACCCGGCTTCCTCGAGCACGAAGCGGTCGTCGCGGGTAATTTTGGCGATTACCTCGGCGGGATCTATGCCTGCCCGTTCCGCGATCAGCCCGAATGACTGCGCGAGCCAGGCCGCGGCGGCGTGACACAGTTCAGACGGAGTCGCGACGAGCGTGCGTACCCGCCACCCGCTCTGCCCATACTCGAAGGCCTGTACCACCGGGTGCTTTTCCGAGATCGCATTCTGCGCCGTTCGCACTACGTTGGCCGCGACGGGTTCGCTGATGCGCAACGCCAGCTCTTGGGTCAGAAGCTGGATGATGCGGCGGTACAGGTTCAGCACGCCGGGACTCGCCTGTGCAGGAAGGCCCGCGAGCAGCGCGAATCGGGAGATGCTGGTCGCGGCGGGCGCCGTACGGACCAACAGGCCAATCGCCTCGGCTGCCGGGCTGGGCACATGCTGCTCGCAAAAGAAGCCGCGCGTTACATCGCCCGCTT
>JBBSMO010000216.1:0-4907 GCA_038233155.1 Longimicrobiales bacterium | reverse complement strand
GAGGCATACTGCACGCCGCGATCGGAATGGTGCAGCAGACCGCGTCCCGGCTTGCGCCTCCAGAGCGCCATCGTGCGAAACTCGTGCCGGCGTGGGATGGAGAAGCACAAGAAAGAACATCCGCCTGATCCGGCTTCCCCCCTACAGCCCCGAACTGAACCCCGGCGAGATGCTCAACCAGGATGTCAAGAGTAATGCGCCGGGCCGGCAACGGCCTGCCACGCCCGAGCAGATGGAGCACAGCGTGCGCTGCTACCTGCACCGCCGGCAGCGACAGCCGCACATCGTCAAGAACTACTTCCTCGAAAAACATGTGCTTTATGCCGCGGCATAAAGATATTTCATGCACCGGGTAGTAGTTCCGGGCTGCCTGGTTGCCGCACGGCCCTTCCGTTGACCAAATTGAGCAAGGGCTATCGCATCCCCCCGCAACCCCGGCGCATCTATGCTGCAATACCGCTCTTGTCCCCGCATCGCCGTATCCGCCGCGGCGATGGTCTGCATCGCCGTTTCCCTCACTCCGGCGCCCGCCGTCTCGCAGCGGCCAGGCAGCTCCGTTTCGCAAGATGCAGTCGCCGCCCAGCTTCCCGCGGCATTCGAGCTCTATCGCGAGCTGTTGGGCTTGCCGAACGATGCGCATGACCCGGCGGATATCGTGCGGCTGCTCGAGTGGCTGGACAGCGCCTTCCGCGAGCGCGGCTTCACCACTACCCGGCTCGAAACGGGCGGAAGCGATCTGCTGCTCGCCGAACGGCGGGTAGCCGCCCCGGCTGGCACGGTGCTGGTGTACCTGCAGTCGGACGGCCAGCCCGTGGACCCGTCCCAGTGGAATCAGCCGAGTCCGTACCAGCCGGTGCTCAAGGAACGGGCGGGTGACGGCGAGTGGCGGATCATCCCGTGGGAGCGGCTGCATGGCGATGTAGATCCGGATTGGCGCATCTTCGCGCGCTCCGCCTCTGATTCGAAGGGACCGGTGGCACAGTTCCTCGCCGCGCTCGATGTGATGCGGCAGCAGGGAACCGAGCCCAACTTTAACCTGAAGGTGATCGTGGACACGGAGGAGGAGATGGGCTCGCCGAATCTGCCAGCCGCTGTCGCGCGCTACCGGGACCAGCTCGCCGCCGACATGCTGGTGATCTTCGACGGCCCGCCGCACGTGTCGGGGCAGCCGACGCTGAAGTTCGGCGCGCGCGGCATCGCCCGCTTCACCCTCACCACGTACGGCCCACGGGTGCCGCAGCACAGCGGCCACTACGGCAACTACGCACCGAACCCTGCGCTTCGGCTGGCGGAGATCTTGGCCACCTTCAAGGACGACGCGGGGCGCGTCACCATACCTGGCTGGTACGACGGCATCACGCTGGATGCGGAAACGCGCCGCATCCTCGCGCATGTACCAGACGACGAGGCGGCGATCCAGCGCGGGCTCGGCATCGCAATGCGCGACAGCGTAGGCGCCAACCTGCAGGAAGCCGTACAGTACCCGTCGCTCAACGTGCGGGGGCTTTCTTCCGGGTGGGTGGGCGATGAAGCGCGCACCATCGTCCCCGCCACCGCCGTGGCAGAGATCGATGTGCGGCTGGTGCACGAGAGCGACCCCGAGCGGCTGCTGCGGCTGGTGCGCGAGCACATCCAGGGGCTCGGCTACCACCTCGTCTCCGGCGGCGACCCGACGGACGCGGAGCGAATGGAGCACCCCAGGCTCGCCCGCTTCGATTCCAACGTTTCCTACGCTGCATTCCGGACCGAATTCGATTCCGCCCCCGGCCGCTGGTTGACGCGTGCACTGACCGGCTTGCACGGAACGGAGCCGATCCGCATCCGCACCAGCGGCGGCTCGATCCCTATCTCCCCTTTTGTGGAAACGCTCGGCGTTGCGGCAGCGATGGTGCCGACGGTGAACCCGGACAACAACCAGCACAGCCCGAACGAGAACCTGCGGGTGGGCAGCTTCATCGACGGGATCCGAACCATGGTGGCCGTGCTCAGCGAGCCGCTCACCGGGAGTTGAAGAAGACCATCCCGGTTCGGGGGCCATGCACCGAGGCCCTCACCCCCCGGCCTCTTAAGAGGTGCTATCAAGATGTCAAAACCAGAGCTCAGTTCGGCTCGTCTTTCAAATTGCCTTCAGCAATGAACGACGCATGATGAAGGGCAGGAGGTTACAGAATTTGCCTGGAGCGGTCGCGTTGCTGCTCGTGCTGGCGGGGCTCCATCCCGCATCATGAACATCAACTCGGCGTCGAGATCGCGATAGTCGGACCGGCGGCGCTTGCGGAACCCGTTCAGAACGGCTTCCACCGTTTAGTCGGCTCGGCACCGCAACAGGGTTGGGAGCATCAGCTCGGCGGCGAGCTGGCGGGGCGTGTATGGTACGGCATCGCATGGCCACGGCAGCTCGGCGCGCTCCGGCTCCGCCCGCGGGTCGGTGCGAGTGCGGGAACGTTGTGGAGCGGCGCATCCGCTGACCTCGAGCTGCTGTACGCCACATCCGCCGCTGGGGGTTGGCACGCGGGCGCGAGGCTGCGGCGGGAGTGGGTGGCGAGAAACCTGCTCTTGGACGGCAATACCTTCCAGGCGAGCGCCAGCGCCCGCAAGCATCCGTGGGTTACGGGCGGCGAACTTTCTGCCGGCTACCAGCTACCGCGCTGGCGGGTCGAGTACCGGTATGCCGCGCGGAGTCGTGAATACCGCGCGCAGCCGGCGGCGCACGCGTTCGGCTCTCTGGTGGAGACTTGGAGACGTTGATGGAGCCGCCGTCATTTCAGATGGAGGCCGGAGTGTCCTCGAGGTTAGGTTCCGGGGCCGCGCCCGGGCACGGAACCGTGAGCGGCCCGCAGAGTGAAGAGCGTGAGCTCGGGGCGGCAGAAGACCCGCACTGGCACGAGGCTGAAGCCGATCCCGCGGGATACATACAGCCGGTTCCCCGGCATACCGACGGAGTCGGCTGCCCAGCCGTCGGCGACGACTTCGCGCGAGCGCGCGATGTCCAGCCAGCTCTCGGACGGGGTCATCGGGATGCGGATTTGCCCGCCGTGGGTATGCGCGGCGAGCGTAAGCGCACCGGCGCCGGCCGGGAGGTCTCGGAAGGCGATCGGGTTGTGCATGAAGACGATGCGCGGCGCGGTGCCGGCGACGCCGCTCAGCGCCGCGGCGGGCTGGCTACGCTCCGCCCACGCCGAGCCGACCCCCACCACCTGGAGCGGAGCGCCGCCGCCGGGCGCAGCGACCGCGATCGATTCGTTCTCGAGCACGGTAACCCCGGCCGCTTCGAGTTCGCTCGAGAGGAAGTCCGCAATCTCTTCGCGGATCTCGCTGTCGTCCTTCATCATGGAATAGTCGTGGTTGCCGAGCACCGCCACGACCGGCACACCCGCTTGGACGAGCGGCTGCAAGAGCGCGACCGCCTCCCGCACGACGGCCGTATCCGGCTTGTATACGAAATCTCCGGCGATCAGCACCAGCGCCGGATCGGCTTCCAGCGCCTCATCCACCGCTTTTTTTACCATCCCCGTATTGTCGAGCCACATCCCAACCTGGAAGTCAGCGAGCAGCGCGACAGTCTGTCCTTCCCATGCCGGCGGCAGTGCGGGTACCTCTGCGTCGAACGAGCGGACGTCTAAAAGGAAGCGCGGCTCGATGGCCACACCCCAGACGAGCAGGAGGAGGAGCAGGCCGGCGAGCGACGCGCCGATCCATTTCAGCACAGTCATGGCATGTTCAGGGCGAATGCCGATCCGCATGGGGATCGGCAAGGTTTACGTATGCACCGCCACGCACGAGACGGTGACGGGCGGCAAGCCGGAAACGGCCGCACCGCAGGATGGTTGCAGGCGACGCCGCGACGCTGCGGCCGGGCGGCGGAATCTCAGCACGATCCGCACCGTTGCGCGTTGCATGCCAAGCGGCACCACCAAACAAGGTGCGCAGGCTACCTCCCGGCGCGGGAAAACGCTCCGGATGTCTGCAGAGTCGCCCGACTACCGATCAACTACTAAATCTACTCAAAGTAGTCATGCGACCGCCGCGGAGACTGGAGCCAGCATCTATGAAGGTGAGCTACCCGTCGTGCTGGCTGGCAGCGCCTGAATCAATTGCTGGGTGCGCGGTCGTGTTTAGCCGGGTGGTCACCGCCGTACCACCCGCAGCAGAAGGTCATCGGCCGGGCCCGGATCCCCGCGGCCATCGCGGTTGCTGGTGGTAAGATAGAGGGCGCCGTCCGGCCCCATCGCCACTGCGCGGATGCGCCCGAGGTGTTCGCGAAACAGGGTTTCACGTCCCGTGGCCCGCCACCGCGCGCGCTCGCCCGGGGCGGGCTCTAGGGTGATCCGCAGCAGAGCACGGCCCTTGAGGGCGGCGACGAAGATATCGTTCGTCCAGGGAAAGTCGCCGCCGGTGTAGAATGCGATGCCGCCCGGTGCGATAGCAGGGGTCCATTCGACGAGCGGGAGCATGTACTCGTCCCCTTCTTCCATCCCCGCCGCGTCCGGCCAGCCATAGTTGGCGTCGGGCAGGATTACATTGAGTTCGTCGCGACCGGTGCGGAACCACTCCTTCGGCAGCCCGCTCGGGCCGTGGCCGGCGGCGAACAGGTCGCCGGTACCTGGGTGCCAGGCCAGCCCCTGAGAGTTGCGGACGCCGAGCGCGTAGACGTATGACCCAGCAACCGGGTTGTCGTCTGGTACGCCGCCGTCAGGACGAATGCGCAAAATCTTTCCCGAGAGCGACCCTCGTTCCTGTGCACTTCCCGGGTCGAGGGCGTCGCCGGCGGTCAGGTACAGCATCCCGTCTGGACCGAAATCGAGCGCCGCGCCGGCATGGAAGCGGGCGGCGGGGAGGCCGCCGAGGATCAGGCGCCGTCCCGTCCCGCTTCCGCCCGAATCGGTCAACCGGTAGATGCGGTTTTC
>JBBSMO010000215.1:0-4911 GCA_038233155.1 Longimicrobiales bacterium | reverse complement strand
GCTTCTCGTTCGAGGAAGCGCGAATCCGGATCGATGCGAACGCGGGGCGAGAAACCGACCCGGTCCCGCGCAATAGCGACTGTCTGCCCTCCCCGCACCAAAAGCTCGGCGGGAGACAGACGCGCAAGCCGCTGCAGCTTCGATTTCACGCGGCGGATTGGCCAGGCACCTTCGCCGGAATGGCCGCGTTCCCCGCCAGCTCGTGGTACACTCCGAGCCACTCTTCCCGCACGGCAGGCCAGTTGTACTTCTCCGTACATTCGGCGTGTGCGCGCGAGGCGAGCCGCGAGGCGAGATCCGGGTTCTCGAGCAAGCGGATCGCGCTCGCCGCCAACGCCTCGTGATCATCGAGGTCGACGAGCAGACCCGTTTCGCCGTGAGTTACGATGTACGGAATGCCGCCCGCACGGGTGGAAATCACCGGAACTCCGGCCGCAAAGGATTCTATGATAGACGCCGGCATGTTGTCGATGTTCGACGCGTTCAGGTAGATGTCCGCTGCATCGTAGAGCTCGTGCATCCGCTCGGGTGGCACTCTGCCGGTGAAACGGACGTTCTGCACGTTCAAGGTCTCGACCAACTGCTCGAGGGAGGCGCGTTGACTGCCGTCTCCCGCCAGCCTGAGGCTGGCATCCGGGAAGCGCTGCTGGATCAGCGCGAACGCACGCACGACACACGCGACGTTGTATAATGGCTCGAAGTTGCGGTTCGCCAGGAATACCGGGCGCAGCGGCCGCCGTTCCCGAAAGCGAAAACGGTCCAGGTCTACAATGTTGAAGATGGACCGGGCGGAGAGGCCGTGATCGGCGAAGACATCTACAAGGTAGCCGGAAGGAACGATCCGTTCATCGGCCAATCGCGCAGTGGGAACCGCCGTGCGCCAGCGGCGCAGGTGGTCATCCGCTTCCCCGCTCCGGTAGTTGAGGATCGAGCCCTTGCCGTAGAGTTTCGCGAAAACCAGAGCTGGTGTCGGCGCGAGAACGAAGGAAAAATACGAGGCGGAAAAGATATGCACCACATCGTAGTCGCGCAGCCGCCGTGCCAGATTGGCGAGATAAACGATTTCCGTGAGGAGGGTCCGGACGTATTTGATCTTCTGTAGTCGCCCGAATACACCGGGCAGCCGAGGGTTCACGGGAAGAAAATCGGCGGTAATTCCCTCGATCTCCCGCAGGCGTTCGAGCAGCCGCTGCGCCTGCACCGCCTGCCCGCCCAGGATGTCTGTGGACGGCGCGACGATGCAGACGCGCAGTGGCGCCTGTGAAAACGGCGCACCCGTACGTTTAGCGGCTCCAGACATTCCACTTAGCTCTGACTCCGTTGAGTGTGGCTTGCACCGTCGCTGCCTGAAGCAACACTCCCTGATAGAGGACACCGCACAGGCTGCGTGCTGTGCGGGGGCTGGCGCCGGCCAATCCAATTGCTACAACGCTGGTGCCGAACAGTACGTACACGAGATCGTCCTCGAGCCACTCGGCCGCTGCGACCCCACTCCCTCCCGCGACAACGAGCAGCAAGTACGGCGTCAGGAGCCTCATCAGCTTGTGAAAGACGAACTGAACCCATATCGGATTGCGCACGGGGTTGAGGATGCGCGGCAGCCAAGCGCAGAGCTGAACATTCCCCGTCAGCGTGCGAACCTTGCGGCGATACTCCTGGCCGGGCGTGGGTTGACGCGTCTCATAAGCTCGCGCCTCTTGTACGAAGGCGACGCGGTGGCCGTCGAGCACCAGGCGCATTGGGGTATAAACATCGTCCAGAATCAGCCCGGCCGGCAAAGGCTGCCACAGTTCGCGGCGCATCGCGTAAATGGCCCCGCTCACGCCTACAGCCGAGTGGATCTTCGCCTCGTTGCGCCGAAGCCATCGTTCAAAGCGCCAGTACACGTCTATCAGCGAACGTGCGCCCGCTCGCCCGGGTAATTCGAGACTGCCAGAAGCGGCTCCTACGAGCGGGTCCGCCAGCGCGGCCACCAGGCGGGCGATCGCATCCGGCGCGAACCGTTGGTGGGAGTCCGCGAAAACGAGAACTTCGCCCGTCGCCGCGCGGACACCGGCGTTGAGGTTGGCGGCTTTGCCGCCCTCCGAGTCTCCTTCCACGACACGTAGGCCCGGGTAGATGCGCGCGAGCTCCGAGACGGGGGCCGGGTCGATGCCGGCATCCAACGCCACCACGACTTCAAGCTTGTCCGCGTCGTAATCGGCCCCCAAAAGGTCGTGTACCCTGTCACGAACTACCCCGATGTCTTCACGGGTCGCGAGTACGACCGACACCTTCGACGCTGGGCGCGTGCGGGCGGGAGCCGCAGCAGGCTTGCGGCTCCGGAGTGCCGCAACGGCGGCGACTCCGAGCGGGTAGAGCAACCACGTCGAGGTGAGGGCGGCCGCCGCGCCGAGAGCAAGCAAACGTAGAGGCACTTTCACGCCTTGGTTCGGAGAGGCATAGCCGCTACGAAATCATACGAAAGAAAGATGTTCCAGCCTTGCAGCCCTTTTGCAATGGTCCGCATTGTGGGCGCATCGACGCTGGAGCTCATGGAAGGGCCCGTCCATTCGACGACCTCCAGCGACCGGTCTCAGGGGTACCCACGATATCGATCAGTTTCTCCATTTGGCGCCGTGTCGACCACTCCTCCAGAACTGCTTCCTGGTCACGACTCGCCGACGCAGCAGCTCTCGGTTGCTCGATCAACTCTTCCAGAGCACTGCCGAACGATGCCGGCTCCGCATCGAGCACGAGGCGATGCCCGCCGACAGTACGGAGCATCCGCGCGGCTTCACCCGCAGAATCCACCATTGCGAGGATCGGGCGGCGGGCACCGAGGTAATCGTAGAGTTTGTTTGGGATCTGGTTCCGCTGGTCACGAAAGAGAAGGAGTAGCACGTCTGCTTCTCTCATTCGTTCGCGTGCCAGCTCCTGCGGCATCCAATCGTGGAAGACTACGACATCATCGAGCCCCAACGCCCTCACCTTCTCTCGCATTGATACACCTTCATAGGAATCAGAACCGATGAACTCGATCTGAATGTCGCCCGCGGTGAGCGCCTTCCTGGTGCGAAGCTCGGCCAAGCCTTTAAGAAACGAACGGGGGTCGCGGCCAGCGCAGAAGCTGCCGGTGTACACGATCCTAAACGGACGAGAACCACCATTCTGCGGTCGAGGCCTCGCGAGGCTTTCGACCTGATCGATTCCGTTTAGCACCAGCTTCACGCGATCCTGCCACTCTGGCGGGACCTTTTCA
Organism: Longimicrobiales bacterium; assembly: GCA_038233155.1. Taxonomy (GTDB): domain Bacteria; phylum Gemmatimonadota; class Gemmatimonadetes; order Longimicrobiales; family Longimicrobiaceae; genus JBBSMO01. Next base: position 1,670 of record JBBSMO010000215.1, on the reverse strand, counting down.
ACCAGCAATTCGCGGGTCGCTTCCGCCACAGTGATCACCTGATCAGCGGACTTTAGGCATTGGCGCTCGAGCCATCGATTGACAACCGCTGCCGGCCGGCTCTGCTTCAGCACCTCCTTTTCCGGATTATCCGTCCAGGGGTCACGGAACTCCGCGACCCAGCGTACGCCCGTCAACCGTTTGAGAGTCAAGCCTACAAGATGATCCGAAAAGGGGGGTGCAGTCGTGTAGACGAGATCGACTCCGCGCTTCATCAGCGGCAGAGATCGCGCGAGGGCTGTCGGAATGAAGCCCTGCATGTCGTCCGGTAGCCATAGCATCGAGATCACGAGGCGCTTCCAACGCGGCGCAGTTTGCCTCGACGCACCCTCACCTTCAAGTCTGGACACATTACCGGCCTTCTTGGTCCTGCCCAGCAGAGATTTCAGACGGATGTAGAGGTGGCGCGGATTCGGAATCGTCCGCACGGCGTGTACCCGTAAATCAGGTTCGTCCAAGCGGACCGGGGCGCTTTCGCCGGGTAATCGCGCAGTCAGTACGTCCACCTGGTGACCCGCTGCTCGAAATGCTGCTGCAACCTTCGCCGCCCGGAATGAGCCTACAAGCGGATCAGGCGGAAAACTGTAAGCGACAAGAAGGACATTCATCGCGGTGCTGCCGTTCGAAAAGGGACTCGCAACGTCATCAACATTAGCAAGATTACGAGGTAGCTTTCCCGCCGGCCCACAGTCTGAAGGTTTTTGACCGCGGTGTGGCCGTGATCGAATCGGCGAAACCGTGGCTCGAGCGGCGTCGTGGAGGTTACGACGGTGCATCTCGCCCGGATTAAACTCTCTACCGTAACTTCGCCCTCAGAGGGACAGTTCGACATGAACGTCTTCCCAGCGAGAGGGGGGTCACCCATAACGAGAGCGTCCGCGTAGACCAAGTCGACGTTTGGGTGGCGGTACAAAAAAGCCATTTGCGACTCTAAGAACTGAGGGTCCCACAAATCGTCTGAATCCAAAAGCGCAATCCACTCGCCACGCGACTGCCGTATCCCCCGGTTGCGCGCCGTGCTAGGGCCGGCGTTCTCCTGACACAGATATACCATGCTATCGCGGAAGGGTTCGAGCGCGCGCTCGAGCTCCTCCGTGTCCGGAGAGCCGTCGTTGACGACGACCTCGAAGTCACCAAAGGTCTGAGCCAGCACCGACCCAATCGTCTCCGCGATGAACGGGGCCGCCATGTAGGCCGGGATCACGACGGTTACGGCCGGAGCGGTTGCGCCGTCGCTGATCGGGTCAGGGTTCGGATCAGTTGAGTCGTTCAAAGCGATCATGCGGGTGAAACCGAAATGCATTGTTGCCTCTGCGCTACGCTACCGCGGTGCGCGCAGCATTGAGATCACCTTTGTCATTCGTTTGAGTCGATCCCGGTGAAGCAGGATTAGGACCAACGGGTATACGGTCAACCCCGTAGCGATCTGCGTGGCGAGCCGGAGCCCGGGCGACCAGCCAACAGGGGCTGCCGCGATCACCGCCGTTACGGCGAGAATCATGGCGGCACATCCGGTTGTGGCAGGCTGCAGTGCGCGCAGATAATCGCGGGTCCGCAGGCCGATGCTGGCGAAGGTCTGGCGAGACGCCCAGCTCAAGATCAGCGCGTGGATCGCAAGCCACCCTGCGGCG
>JBBSMO010000214.1:0-4915 GCA_038233155.1 Longimicrobiales bacterium | reverse complement strand
TGGCATCGATGACGCGGTGTTCGCCGAGCGTGCCGTCATCGTTGACCACGAACGTGTTGATCACACCCTCATCGTCCGGTGCCTGACCCGGGATGCGCGCCGTCCGCTCCGTCACGACCAGCACGGTGCCCTCAGGATTGAACGATACCTGGGCGCAGCCGGAGAACGGATCGCCGCTCAGCTGCCGTGTCGAGTTCGGAATCGGCGTCAACTCTCCCTTCGCGTCAACCCGGAAACCGGTGATGGAAGGGAGGTTGCCGGTGGTGCAATTGGGGGGTACGAGACCGTCCACGAACTCACCGCTGTTCAGCACGTAGAGCAACCCGTGATTGATGGTGACGCTAACCGGCTTCTCGCCTCCCGAGTCCTGAACCTCGACTAGTTCGAGCCCGGCCTTCTCGACCCGGAACACCGAGATCGTGTTGCTCCCGGCATTGGTCGCGAACAGCAGTTGGCTGGCACCGATCAAGTTGTTGGGCGCGGATTCGCCCTGGGCGTTGCCGAGCACCAGCCCGTTCGCGGTGTCCTCGAATCCACCGCTTCCAGTCCCACCCGTCGGGAAGCGACCCGCCTCGGTCAGCGTGCCATCGGAACCGCGACTGAACGCAACCACCTCATTTCCTTGCAGCGCGTTGGACATGCTGAACACCGCGCCTCGCTTCAGATTGGTTTTGCTCGGTTCTTGCGGGACACGCGCCAGATTCGGCTCGAGCGCCGGCTCTGTGACATCGGGTACGTCGCAGGCCGTCAGTGCCACGGCGGCCAGAGCTGCCAGAGTCAATCTCCTCGTCATCGCAACCTCCTCGAAAGGGAAACAAGTCCTGGGCAACCGCCCAGGAAGCACGGTTCCTCATTGCGATCTCCGAGCCACGCCCCGCAAGCGGCAACCAGACCTCATCGGGATAATGTATATTTAGCTGCTGCAACGCGTTACAGATTCGGGTAGGAATCCACGCCCAGATGTCTCCATCGTTCCATGTCCGCCGAGCGAACGAGGTGTGGAACGCTAGTTGGAACGCGAGTCGGAACGCGACAGCGCGGGTTCAGTAGTCCGTTGCGCCACCAGTTCCCGCTCAGCGGCCGCACACCCCGCGCCTGCATACCCGAAGCGGCCGGCTGGTCACGTATGCCGTGCCGCACGGAGCGCCTCCCCTGCCGTCCAGACCGCCGCACCCAGCAGGATCAGATCTTTGGCCAAAAACTGCCCTGGCATCGGGGACGGAAAGGGGAAGCCGTAGCCTTGCTGCCAGACGCCGGGGGTGGTAAGGGCGAAGCTCAGCGTAACGAGAAACATCCCCGCGGCGCCCAGGCTGCCGATAGCCGAAACTTTAGGGGACACCGAGCGCGCGAGAATCATCAAAGCAAGAACGATTTCGACGATCCCGATCAAGATCGCGAAACCCTGCATACCGATTACAGCATTGCCCCACGAGGTGAGTGGGCTGTTGGTCACGAGTGGCTGAATGCCTTCCGCTTCGTAGGCCGTGAATTTCAATGCACCTACCCACAGCAGGATTACAACAAGCCCGTAGCGCAGCAAGTTCGCGCCGATTCGCTCGAGGCGCAGGCCAAGTGTGTCGTGGGTGTTCGGTCGATCGATCGTGGTTTCCATGGAGTCTCCGTTCGGTTTTCGGGAGGGTGAATTCAGCGCGGTCTCGTTCTGACCCGCCGACAGCGTTGATGAGGAGCCGGGTGGAAGAGGCGGCAGGTGGTCCTCACGGTTCGTCGTCCGCCTCGACCTCGATGCAGTAGCGTTTCATCTTGCGCCATAGGGTGGTGCGGCCCATGCCGAGGATTTCAGCGGCATGAGTGCGGCTGCCGGCCGCTTCGTCCAGCGCGGAGAGGATGGCGCTCCGCTCGTCATCGCCGGACGCCTCAGCCCGATAGCGGTTTCCTGCGTCGGAGCCGTTGGGGTCTGACTCCGCGCGCACGACGGCGGGGAGGTGCTGTGCTTCGATGCGGGTGCCGTCCGTGCGGATTGCGCCGCTCTCGATGGCGGCGAACAGCTCCCGTACGTTGCCCGGCCACGGATAGCTGCGCAGCATCCGCATGGCGAAGGGGGAGCAGGAAAGTTGAGGTGTGTTCGGCCGCCGCCTCTCGATGGAACGCAGGGCGCTCTCGACCAGCAGGGGAATGTCGCTCGCCCGATCACGCAGCGGCGGCAGATCCACCGGAAAAACGTTGAGACGGTAGAACAGGTCCTCGCGAAAGTGCCCCGCCGCGACGTGCTCGCGCAGATCGCAACGTGTAGCCGCCACCACGCGAACGTCGACGTGGTTCGAGCGGACGGCGCCGACACGCCGGATCTCGCGCTCCTGGATCGCCCGCAACAGCCGCTGCTGCAACGCGGGGCTGACATCGGCGACCTCGTCCAGGAAGAGTGTCCCGCCGGCGGCAGCCTCGAACAGCCCCTGCTTGTCCTGCACGGCACCCGTGAATGCGCCGCGCACATGGCCGAACAGCTCGGACTCGAGCAGCCCCTCGGCGAGAGCGGCGCAGTTGACGGGTACGAAGGGCTCCGCCGCCCGCGGAGAGCCCGCGTGGATGGCACGCGCGACCAGTTCCTTGCCGGTGCCCGTTTCACCCGTGATCAGCACTGTCGTATCCGTCGGCGCGACCCGCTCGATGGCGCCGAACACCTCACGCATCGGAGGCGAGCGGCCGACCATGCCCGCGAACGCGGCGCCGAAGGCTTCCGCGCCGGGCCGCCGCTCGAGCAGATCGGCGACGCGGGCGCTGAGGATGTCGGGCTCGACGGGCTTGGTCAGAAAGTCGTCGGCGCCCAAGTGCAGCGCGCGCACGGCGGAGTCGATGGTGCCGACGCCGCTGATCATCAGGATGGGCACGTTGTCGCCCCAGCGCCTCAGCGCCTCGACCACACCGAGTCCGTCGGTGCCGGGCATGCGCAGATCGAGCAGCATCAGATCGAATGGCGCCTGCTGCAGTTGCTCGACCGCCTCCTGTCCGTCGCCGGCGGAAACCACCTGGTGACCGTCCTGGCGGAGCAGTTCGGCGGTGGAAAGCCGAAATGCGCGGTCGTCGTCGACCACAAGGATACGTGCCGGGCTTGTCGCGATCATTCCGCCACCGGTTCAGGGGAGGTCGAATGGCTATCCGGCAGTGGGCCGGATTCTTGGCTCGCCGCCGGCAGTTCGATGCCGAAACAGGCACCACTGCCATCGGTCCGGTTCTCGGCCCACAGCCGCCCGCCGTGCTTGCGAATGATGCCTGCCGCGACCGAGAGACCGAGCCCGACACCGCCCGTCCTGCTCTTGGTGGTGAAAAACGGATCGAATAGCTGCGGCAGGATGTCGGCCGCGATGCCCGGCCCGTTGTCAGTCACGAAGACGCGAACGTGCGGTGGGGCGTCGCGCACCTGGATATCGAGGTGCAGATCCCGCGGTCGCGCCTCGCGGGCGTTGTATACCAGGTTCAGGAGCACCTGTTTGAGCGCATCGGGGGGGATGGCTGCGGGGGCACTCCCTTCTCCGGTGATGGACAAGCCAAAGCCGTCCTCAGGAGCGCCGGCTCGCACCAGAGCGCCTACTTCGCGAGCGACAGCGGCAGCGTCGCTCTCGGTCACCGCGGGATCGCCGGGGCGGTTCAGGTCCAGCATCCGCTCGGCGAGTTCGTGCATACGCAGCAGCTCGTCTATGGCGAGGTTCGCGAATTCGCGGCCGACAGGATCATCCTGCACCCGGCGCAACAGCAGCTCGAGGCAGTTACGGAGGCTGGCGACGGGGTTCCGAATCTCGTGCGCGAGCTCGGCCGCCATGCGGCCACTCGCGGCCAGCCGCTCGCGCTGAATGATCTCGGATTGCAGCGCCGTCAGCCGCGCCTCGCGATCCGCGAGCTCGCGATTGGTGCTGCGCAGCTCCCCAAGATGCGCGGAGAGCGCGCTCCGCATGGCGTCGAAGGCATGCGCGAGACGATCGATCTCGCGAACCCGAGAGGGCTCGACCGGTGCGTCGAAATCGCCCTCCCCGATGCGGTCCGCGGCGGCCGCAAGGCCGCGAACGGGGCGTGAAAGGCGCGAAGCGAGCAGCGCCCCGAGCAGGAGCGCGAGCGCCAGGGCCGCCACTCCCATCACCACCAGAATGCGGCGGAACTCGGGGAGAACGGCGAGCTCCTCGCGCAGATCGCGGGCGAAAAGCACGCTGGCCGACCCGCCGAGGGTGCTCTTCGCGACCAGATACCGCTGCGCGCCCACCGAAACGGTGTGAACCTCCTTCCCAACCGGCAGCGGACCCGCGGCCGCCGCGAGCGGTTGCGCAATCGAATCTGGCACGCTCGCCGCGGCGGGTTCGCCACGCGCGTTGAGGATCAAGACGTCCGAGCGCGTCAGACCCGCCAAGGTACCAGCAGCGGTCTCGTCCAGCGGGCGGGTGACGCCGGCCGCGCCGACCCACTCGTCGCCATGCTTCACGGGGGCCAGGGCCACGACTCGGAATCCGCTACCGTGTGGAACCACGGCAACGGGCATCTCGCCTCGCTGGGTGGCCAGCACGAGCGAGCTGTCCGGACTCGGCCCGCCCGCCCACAGCTCTCCGGGCCCGCGCAGCAGGATCGGCTCGTCTGTGAACGCCCCGCGTGCACTCCCCAGCACGCGGATAGCCGCCTGCCGGTCCCCGCTCACGACGGCCTCCGCGAGGCCGGGCGCGCCCGCCACATCCTGGGCGAGCATCAGCACCGCGGCGGCCTGGGCCGCGTTGCGGTCCGCCAGGATCTGCGGCGCCATCCCCAGATCCGTCGCAGCGCGCGATTCGAGCTCGCGGCCCAGCAAGCGGTTCAGCGCCACGCCCGCAGGCACGATCCCCGCCAGCAGCGCAGTGGCGATCAGAAGGAGCAGCGCCCGCTGTAGCGATACGGTCCGGTGCGGTTGCGTGCTGGGCAGCGAAGGGGATCGGACGCTCAT
>JBBSMO010000213.1:0-4958 GCA_038233155.1 Longimicrobiales bacterium | reverse complement strand
GTGGTATACCCGGAGCGTTGTTGCTCAGCACGATGCCATTGCGGATCCCCGGCCCCCACCACTGCTCCTCATTGGATGCGCCGAACGCCGCACCCCCGGCCCGGATCGTCAGCGACGTCTGCCCCGGAGAAAGCCGCCGCAGCGGCTCGGTTCCGAACCGCTGCGGCAGATCTATAGATATGCTGTCCGTGTACCACGAGGGAACGAAGGCGCTCGTAGCGGCAGTTTCGGAGAGCAGCACCGGGTAGGTTCGATTTTGGCTGAGCGCCACCTCCGGGACCAGTGTCAGCTCTACCGGCCCGTGGCGCGCGCGGAAACCGGCGCGAAGGCGGCTGTTCCACCCGCGCCCGGCCCAAAGCTCGCCATCGTTGCCGTCGGCCGGAAGCGCGGAATTGTTGATCACCACGAGTTGGGGCGGAACGACGGCAAAGGCGCGCCGCTCCGTGCGGTTGGAAAAGGGCTGAAGTGTAGTGGCAGAGCGGATCAGGTACCCCGCGGCCGGTGCGGTGCCTAGGAGCTGCTGCAGCCGAAGCCGTTCGTCTGCGATTCCGCCGAGCGGGGTCAGAACGGCCTGCAGCGCGGCCGGGACGGAAGCCGTATCCTGCTGTGCCGCAACGGTCTGGAGGGACGTCGCTAAACACCCCAGTACCAGCAGGATTGGCAATCGGTGGCAGATCAGCATGCGTATACGATTCGGATGAATGACGGGCGGTGCGGTGCGGCTTCGCGATCAAGCATATGCCGCCGCCCCGTTTGCGTCTACACCGCCGACACTGCCAGGGCGGTAGACGCGCGGCCGGTCACCCGCTAACATTCCGGCTCGAAACAGGATGCCCGCAACGACGTTTTATACCCACGGATGAAGCTGGCCCCGCTGATCTGCTGCTGCGTTTCGTTGTTGTCTTTCGCCGCGGCTCGCCACGCGGATGCGCAGACGCGCGTTCCGTACCCGGTTGCGCATGAGATCTTCGCCGGCAGCGAGCTCGAGCGCTACCTGCGTGCACTGCAGATCACCGGGTCGGTCCCAGCGATGCCGTGGTCGGTTCGGCCGTTCGGCCCTGGGGAAGTGGCCCGCCTGGCTGTAACGGGTGATGATCACCCGTGGGCCGAGCGTTTCGAGGGCAACCCGGGTTCGGGCAGCGGGCGCCTCGCGCTGTTGTCCGCCGAAATCGCCGGCATCTTCAACTCGGGCTTTCCCTTCGGCGGGAACGACGGGGCCGTCTGGGCTGGCAAGGGAATGACCGCGGCAGGCGCGGCTGGTGCGGCTGGGGAATGGGGACCGCTCTCGGTCACGATCTATCCCACCGTCTTCATCGCGGAAAACGGCCGCTTCGAGTTGCTCGACAACCGGCGGGAAGGCGACGCCAGCTTCGCTGACGGGCAGGTTCCCGGTGCCATAGACCGCCCCCAACGCTTCGGTAACGGGCGGTATCTGCGTGCCGACCCGGGGCAGAGCACCATCCGGCTGGATGCGGGCGGAGTGGCCGCGGGGGTGACGACCGCCAATCAAGTTTGGGGGCCGGCTGTGGACTACCCGCTCATTCTCGGCACCAATGCGCCCGGCATCCCGCGTATCTTTCTGGGTTCGTCGCGGCCCGCGAACGTGGGGATCGGCCGGCTTCACGCGCAGATCATTTGGGGCACCCTTGCCGAATCTGCCTATTCAACCGCCCACCCGGATTCGAGCCGCCGCTTCGCCGCGGGCGCTGCCGGTGTCTTCCTGCCCGCGTTCGCGGACGGGCTCGAGATCGGCGCCGCCCGCTTCTTTCACCGCAGTTGGCCCGCTGGTGGCCTGGGAGCGGACGAGCTCTTGCTTCCCCTGCAGGGCATCTTCAAAGCAGGGCGGCCGGAGACAGGGCCGGACCCTCTGGACCCGCGTTCCGACGCAACCAACCAGTTGGCTTCCGTTTTTGCACGTTGGGCCTTCCCCCGCGCCGGCCTCGAAGTATTCGGCGAGTACGCGCGCGAGGACCACAGTTGGGACGGGCGTGACCTGATCCTCGAGCCGGATCATTCCGCGGGATACCTCATCGGCGTACAGAAGGGCTGGCGGCTGGGCGCCGGTGATCTGTGGGTGTTGCGGGGCGAAGTGCTGAACGCGCAGCCGTCGCACCTGGCACGCGTTCGTTTGCAGGTACCGTTCTATACCCACTTCGCGGCGAGGCAGGGTCATACGCTGCACGGCCAGATCCTCGGTTCGCAGGCGGCATTTGGCGGTGCAGGGGCAGTCCTGTCGTTGGATCACTATCACCGGCGCGGCCGGTTCGGCCTTGCCTGGAACCGGGTTCTGCGGCAGGAGACGATCCAGACCATCCTCGACCCTCTGGCCGCGCCGGCCCAGCTCGACGTGATCCATAGCTTGGCGGCTAGCGGACTGTGGTTCGCAGGACCGCTCGAAGTATTCGGCGGATTGGCAACTGCATACGAGTTCAACAGAGATTTCGCCGGAGATGCTTTCAACTTGAACGCGCAGGCTGGCCTCCGGGCGCGGTTTTGAACCCGAGCAGAATTGGCCGGTGCCACGGTTCCGCACTTCCGGACAGATTCGTGCGCGGCCGGGGCATGCTCCGTGCCCTGTTTCCCTTTGTGCCCCATCCATCAACCTCGTGAGATGCACATGCGCTCAGCGGCTGGTTTCCGACGAGTTCGTAACCCTGCGCGCAGAAGTCACCGGTGAGTAGCCGTCGCCTTCGTACGGGGGCCAGGATTGTGTTCGTCACCAACGCCGACGAGTTCTTCTTGTCATACCGGCTCCCTCTAGCGCGTGCGGAGCAGAAGCGTGGTGCTGAGGTGTTCGTCATCGCCCCGGAGACCGGGGCCGGCGCCCGAATCGAAGCTGCGGGGTTCACATACCTGCCGCTGCAGATGTCCAGGCGCGGCGTTCATCCGCTCGCCGAAGCACGTACCGTCCGCGGGCTGCAGCGGCTGTACCGCCGGCTGCAGCCGGACCTGGTCCACCATGTGACCATCAAGCCGGTGCTCTACGGCTCGTTCGCTGCGCGTGCTGCCGGCGTGCCGGCGACCATCAACGCTGTCAGCGGGCTCGGGTATGTCTTCACCCGGGCAACCGCCGCGCGCCGCTTGCGGCCGTTGGTACAGGCGGGCTACCGTGCCGCCCTGCGTCGTCGGAATACCTTCACGGTATTCGAGAATCATGATGATCGCGATGCCTTCCTGAAACGGGGGCTGGTGACCAATGCAGGCAGCACGGTGGTGCCTGGCCTTGGCGTTGACCTGAGCCGTTTCCGCGTCACCCGGCCGCCGCCCGGCACGCCCGTCCTGCTGTTGGCCGGACGGCTGCTGTGGGACAAGGGCCTGGCGGAGTTTGTCGAGGCTGCGCGCATCATCCGCGATTCCGGGGTGAAGGCACGCTTTTGTGTAGCGGGCATTCCAGACCCTGGTAATCCCCGTACCGTCACGGCAGCGCAGATGCAGCAGTGGGTGGCTTCAGGGTTGATCGAATGGTGGGGGCATCGCGACGACATGCCCGCGGTGTACCGTGAGGCGAGTGTGGTAGTTGCGCCGACGCGTTACCGTGAAGGGGTACCCCGCGTCCTGCTCGAGGGTGCGGCTTCCGCGCGACCGCTCGTGGCGTCCGACATGCCCGGCTGCCGGGAGATCGTAAGACCAGGCCGGAACGGGATGCTCGTTCTTCCGGGAGACGCGCCTGCCTTGGCAGATGCTCTCCGGTCGCTGCTGAAAGATCCCGCGGAGCGGCAGAGGCTCGGCGCGGCCGGCAGGAAGTTGGTCGAGGCAGAGTTCTGCCAGGACGCTGTCATCGAGCGTTTCCTTGGTCTCCATTCACAGCTTCTGGCCCCTGGGCCTCCACCTGAAATCGCGGCGCCAGTTCCGCTCGCTGCAGGGAGTGCGGCGGGTGACTGAACCGGCCATGCTGGACCGTCGCCCGGAGCGCGGAATGCCGCGGCGCCGGCCGCCGCGGCGCATGGTGCTCGTCATTCACTCGCTCGGCCCCGGCGGCGCCGAGAGGGTAGTGTCGACCCTTGCCGCCGCTTGGGCCGCGGCCGGTGATCACGTCGTGCTCATCACCATCGCGCCGCCGCGGCAGGATTTTTTCCGGCTTCACCCCTCCGTCCGGCGGCAGTGGCTGGAGCCGGAGGGTCCTGAGCAACGTCCCCGGCCGAGGGTCGTCTCCGCCGGCGCCCGCATCCGCACGCTTCGCAAAGCGCTTCGCGCCGCCCGGCCGGACGTGGTCCTATCTTTCGTAGATGGGGTCAACAACCTGACGCTGCTAGCCGCAGCCGGGCTCGGAGTTCCGGTGATCGTCTCCGAACGCACCGACCCCCGGCAGCACCGCTTGTCATCAGCCCGGCGGCTCGCGCGGCGCGCGTTGTATCCGCTGGCTGACCGGTTGGTCGTGCAGACCGATTCGGTGCGGGCATGGGCGGAGGGCGTGGTGCACCCGTCGCGTGTCGCAGTGATCTCCAACCCCGTGGGACCCCAGCCCCCCGGGCCGGGGCCGCAACCACCAGGGCGGGCCGCGAGATCGCGTCAAAAAGTCATCATCGGCATCGGCAGGCTAGGGTGGGAAAAGGGGTTTGATCTGCTGATCCGGGCCTTTGCCGGGGTGGCTCTCCGCCATCCCGGGTGGTCCCTCTGGATCTACGGCGAGGGGCCGGAGAGAGCGGCGCTCGAGAGCTTGGCCGCCGAGAGCGGAGTCGCCGCTGTCGTGCACCTTCCCGGTCTTACCGCGGATCCCGCAGGCGTTCTGGCGGAGGCGGGGGTGTTCGTGCTGCCGTCCAGGTTTGAAGGGTTTCCGAATGCCTTGCTAGAGGCGATGGCGCAGGGGGCGCCGGTGATCGCTGCCGATTGCCCGTCCGGTCCGCGCCACATCATCCGCCATGGGGTCGATGGTCTTCTGGTGACTGCGGAAGACGAAGACGGGCTCGCCGACGCGATCAGCGCAGTAATCGATAATTCCGCGCAGCGCGCGCAAGGAG
>JBBSMO010000212.1:0-4972 GCA_038233155.1 Longimicrobiales bacterium | reverse complement strand
AGCGCCTCGCCCCTACGTTCCCGCATCCCGCATCCCGCATCCCGCATCCCGCATCCCGCATCCCGCATCCCGCATCCCGCATCCCGCATCCCGCATCCCGCATCCCGCATCCCGCATCCCGGCCGTACGCCCCGGCGCGAACCTCTCCGCGCCGCCCACGCCCGTTCACATTCCGGACACCCGTGTTCCGCAACCCGCAATCCGCAATCCCTACCACGCTCCCCAGCGGGCGCGGTAGCCGCGGGCGTCGATGTGCACCATGCCGGAGTGTGCGCCCGTCGGTTTGTAGATGCCGATGCCGCCGATCAAAGATGGGTGCTTCTGCTCGACGCGCTGCGCGGCTTCGGCGACTATGCGCCCATCGGCCACATTGACGCGGCCGTCGCCGTTGAGGTCGTCCATGCGGCTGTCGCCATCGTTGTCGATGGCGATGTCGGCGGCGTCGCCGTACATGTGCCGTGAGAGTTGGCCGCGGCCCTGGGTGTTGCCGCCGCCGGCGTTGTAGCTGGGGGTCCGGAAACCGCTCACTACGAAGACGTTCTCGACCGAGTGCCCTTCCCGCTCGAGCTCCTGGACGGTGAGCTCGAGCTTGTCCAGCAGCCGGGGCGAAAGCACCACGTATTTCGGCCAGACGTTGGTCTGCCCCTTGGTCAGAAAGTCGCCCAGCACGAAGTGCTCGGAGACAGCCAGGTCTTTGTTCTCCTGTGTCACCTTCACGACCCCTTTCGGAGTTTCGTAGATGGGCTGGGGGGCGCCGCCCTTTTCAAAGGGCCAACTGCCGATCGAATACTGCCCGATTCGGCCGCCCTTGCGCTCGGTGAGCGGTACCAGCGTCACTATGTTCAGGTCAGAGACGGGCAAGATGGCGTCGCGCATCCGCAGCATCACATTCCAGATGCCGGGCGTCGAGCCGGCGCTGGCCGCCGAGAGAGTGGCCGAGTCGCCTTCCGCCGATTGCAGCGAGAGCGCCGCCCCGGCGGGCACGCTATCGGGCAGCGACGGCAGAGCCAGCGAGTCGCCGGGAGCCTGAAAAACGACGTTCAGCTCGCCGCTCTCGCCCCGGTACGGCTCGAACTCCTCAGCGAACTGCGCAACGAACTGGTCGACCAAAAAGGCTGGCTCGGGCGGCGCCGATCGGGAGAGCGGACTCTCCGTGAGCCGCGATGAGATTCGCGCTATGGGGGCCGCCCCGGCGGCCAACGCGGCTCGGTCAAGGAAGAGGATCGAGTACGTCCAGCCGATCGCAAAGAATGCGACGAGCAGCCCCGCGACAAGGTTGAACCGCCGCTCCTGCCGGGGAGTGAGACCGGAACGTTCCCACCGCGAGCGTGGCTCCCGCACGAGCGGGAAAAGGTGTGGGTCTTGATGCAGCTCCATGTTCTCAGGCTCCGTTCATCATCCGTGCCGTGGTGAAGTTCGCCTCCGCCGCCGCCACGCGAGGGTCCATCCGCTGCGGCTCGTCCCTTGTGTGGACGAGCGGCAGTTGGCCGCTTCGGCGGCTTGCAATTCCGGAAAGTCAATCCCGATTGTCCTTTTCACCGGCGCCCGAACCTCGTCTACGTGTTTCGAGCTGATCAGCCGGTGGCCGGCCGCGTGCTCCGCTACCCGGAGCGCGTCTTGGGCACGGACCAACGGGACTCCCTCTTCGGCGAGCTTGGCCGCAATATCATCTAACTCTTCAATCCCGCTCGTCCGGGCCCACATCGCGGATGTAGACCGCGCGAATCCGCCCCGGGTGCTGCTTTACGACGCGCGCGTAGGTTTCCGGGTCATGCTGTCCGCTGTCGCCAATCAGGACGAAGGGCAGCTCCGGGTACACCCGCAGCAACACGTCGATGCTTTCGAACTTGTGATCATCGCTGCCCATCACGGCAGACTTGCCCTCGATCAGGCGCAGGTCCGCGAGGAACAAGGGGCCCAGCGGAACGTCGTTGGCCTGCATGAACTCTTCGAACAGGTCGTACAGGTTCCACCCGCTCAGAGAGACGTAGAACATCGGGTTGCGGCCGCGGTCGTCCGGCCCGCGGTGCAACGCGCGGTACAAGGCGGGCACGCCGGGAAAGGGAGTGCGGCCGCGGGCGCTGTTACCGAACACAATCGCAATTTGCTGGAACAGTTCGTTGGCCTTGGTGCGAATGACAGTGTCGTCCAGGTCGCTGATCACCGCGAACTCGGCGTCGGGAAAGGGGACGAGCACGGGTTCAACGAACCGGTGCTTCTCCGGCTCTCCGACGCTGCTCACCAGTTCGAGACTCACGTCGTGCCACCCGGCATCCAACGTCTCGACCGGATCCAGGTCCAGCACGAAGTAACCCTCCCCGTCCGTAGTCGTATCCCACTGCTTCCCCTGAAAATGGGCGCGGACGTGCGCGCCGGGGATCTCGTCGCTGTCCAGGCGGTGCAGGGTATTCATGATATTGCGCCAGACCGGCGACTTCTCGGTTGTGTCGGCAACGGCTTTGCGTTCGGATACGCGCCCGCGGATGTGGAGCGCGTCTGGGGTGCCGTAAGATCGGTAGGCAAGGATCTGGATGGGGTCCAGCAACCCCAGTCGCTCCTCGAGGCGCAGCTTCCAGCCTGGTCCGGCATCCGGCTCGGGTGTTTCTGGGATCGCGTCGCGGTCGGGCATCGTATAAGCCGGGTGATGAGGATCGGGGGGTGCTTGCGAGCGCAACGTGCGCGCCAGCGGCGGCGGAGTGCTGCTGGTACGCACCCGCTGTGACCCCCATTTTACCCCGGGCTTCAGGACGCCCCTTCCCCGACCCTTCCCACACTCAGGGGGGAAGGAAGAACAGCAACCGGCTCGACGGGCGGGAGGTCCGCAACAGGTGTTGATGCGCTTTACTCCGGCCCTCCTCTTCGCAGGTTCGGCAGGACCGAAGCTGGCGCTGCCCGCTGGCGGGTAGCGCGCGGTGGAACGGGGTGGCCGTCAAGATACTCTTGTACAAACTTCCGCTCTCCTTCGGTCGTCCCGATCAGAATCATCTCCGCGCCGGCGGAGAGCGGTTGCGCCGGCGGCGGGTTGACCACGGCGCTTCCCTCGGTCTCGATGGCCACTACGCTGCACCCCGTGCTCTCGCGAATGCCGGCCGCACCGAGCGCTTTCCCCTGCAGGGAAGCGGGCATGGGCACCCGGAAAAGGTTGAGACCTTCCGCCAGCATCACCACATCACCCTTTTCCAGCAGGTTGAAGACGGCGTTCGCTCCCATGGATGCGTAGGACATCACGAAGTCTGCTCCGGCGCGGTGCAGGCCCGGAACCTGGCGTTCCAGCGTGGCGCGGCTGATGATCTGAATATCGGGGCGGAGTCGCCGACAGTAGATCGTGAGGTAGATGTTGGTAGCATCGTCGTGGGTGGTCACGATGGCGGCCGGGGCTTCATAGATGCCGGCGCGCTCGAGGCACTCGATGTCCGCCGCCGAACCCAGCACGTAAGCTTTGTCGTTGCGAATACGTGCCGGGTCCTGCTCGACAATGCGGTATTCGATTTCCCGCTCGGCCAGCGCTTCGGCAGCAGCGCGCCCTACGCGGCCGCCGCCTAGGATCAGCACCGGCGCGTCTGAGGGAGCATAGATCGCCGTGAGTTCCGTGAAGCTTGCGAGCTGGCCGGCAGACCCCGCCAGAACCAGCACGGTAGTCTCCTCGAGCAGGGTTCCCGGCTGCGGAATTTCGAACTTGCCGCGCTCCCACAGCCCTACCACGGTGAGCCCCGTGACTTCGCGAAGGCGGCTCTCGGCGAGGCGTTTCCCCACTAGCGGGGTGCCGCTCACCGGTGCCTCCGCGATGACCACATCTCCGAACTCGCCTACGGTGTTCGCCCGCGAATCCCCGCCCAAGGTGCGGCGTGCGAGCGAGCGCCCGAGCATTTCCGGCAGGTGCAGCACGTGCGTTGATCCCGCCAGTTCGAGGATGTCGAGCGACTCCGGTGCACGCGCAATGGAAACGACGGGCACATCCGGCGTCAGCCCGCGCACCGTGAAGGCTATGTTGGTGTTCAGTTGATCGTCGCCCAGCGCGACGACCATGGCGGCGCTGGAAACCCGCAGCCGGCGATAGGTGTCTTCATCATCCCGATCGCCTGCCACGACCCGCACCCCTGCGTCGTGCAGCTCGAGGGCGCGCTGGAAGTCGGGCTCGAGCACCACGTACTCGCGGTTGTGGTAGGCGAGCCGCCCGATCAGCGAAATCGCAACCGGGTCATGGTGCGTGAGAATGACGTGATCGCGCGTAGTCTCCGGAATCTCGCGGTGCACCCGCAGGCGCGTTTGTGCCTCGAGCCACGGCGCGTAGAAGAATTGGATGAAGGTGAAGGGCATGACGACCAGCAGGAAAACGACCCCGGAGACGAGCACCAGCATCGAAAAGGCGCGCCCCGCGTCGCTCTGAAAGGTGATGTCGCCGAAGCCGAGGGTGGACATCACCGTCAACGTCCAGTAGAACCCGGTAACCCAGGAGTGCCGCTGCCCCTCTGCCTCCATCAGGAGGTGAAACACTACGCTGTAGGCGACGATCATCACGACAAGAAAGGCGACGAAGCGGCTCAACAGCCCTAGGTCCCGGCGGGCAGTCCCGCTCTGGAGCAGGTAGGCGAGTTGTGCGGGCAGAAATTTCATTCGTCACCGGTAGGGTGCGCAGAAGAAGGGAACTACCGCCGCGGGGATGCCCGGCCCAATCTTGCGCATCCGGCGCCGTACCACCAGTGTATTCAGGTCCCAACCTAACCCTCTATCTCCGGTCCGCCCCAATGCACAAGCGAATTCCGGCCGCGTTCGTAGCGCTCTTCCTCGCCCTTCCCGCTGGCGCGGCAGCGCAGGACCCGCAGCCAGCGGACTCCGCAAGCGCCCCGGCCGATACTGCCGATAGCGGCTCGAAGGAGCTGCCGCTGAAGCCTACCCGCACGGTGCGTTTCGCAACCGATGAGGGAACCTGGATGTCGCTCGACGTGTCGCCCGACGGCAGCACCATCCTCTT
>JBBSMO010000211.1:0-4978 GCA_038233155.1 Longimicrobiales bacterium | reverse complement strand
GTGGTAGTAGTTCCGCCAGGCAATTTCGTCATGGGTAGTCCAGTCGAACCAGTAGGAGCCGTGTGCCTCCCGCGACGGCTTGAAGTACTCCCACTGTGAGGGCAGCGTGTACATGTCCTGCCAGTCGGCTTTGCGCGCACGCATCACGTCGCGGCCGGCCGAATAGATCACCATGGTCGGGTTGAGAGTGAAATCGAGATCGACCCACTTCTCGATCAGCTCGTTCCACTCGTCGCTGCCAGGCTCGTGAATCTGGTTCCAGAGCCGCGCCACCTGCCCGAAGCGGTGCTGCTCATCCCCATAGTCCTGGTCCATGGGGTAGTTCTGGATGCTGTAGTCCTTTAGCAGCGACTCGAAGAGCCCATAGAAGTGCGTCATCGAGCCCAGCCCGAGTTCGGCCGCGTCATCGCCGGTCATCCGGACTACGCCGGATTGGTTCAGGTGCGCCACCGTGCCTAGGTTGTGCTTCTTGGCCTCATCGATTAGCGCGGCCATGATGAGGGGATCGTACGCGCCTAGTTTGAGCCCGTCGATCTTCGCTCCGTCGATTTCGACCTTGGCAGCCCACCGCACCCATTCGCGAGCCTTTTCCGCAGAGGTGATGGGACCGCCCTCCCACCCTTCGCCGGTGCCCGGCCGGTGATAGCTGAACTGGCGCGGGGCCACGATCTCGTTGCGGGCGCTGAGCGCCTTCTCCTTGAGCGACCACTCGAAGGCGCCCGAGGGTACGCCCCGGACTGTCGTCACCCCGTGCCCCAGCCACAGCTTGTAGACGTACTCCGCCTGGGGCGCCTTCGGCACCCCGCCCGTATGCGTGTGGGTATCGATCAAGCCGGGCATCACGTACATGCCGGTTGCGTCGATTTCCTTGGTGGCATTCTTCGGCCGCTTTTCCGGGTCGATGGGGACCTTGGGGTACCCAACCGATTCGATCGCTACTATCTTGTTCCCCTCGATGACGATGTCCATCGGGCTCTGCGGCGGAGCCCCCGTGCCATCGATCACCGTCGCGCCGCGGATGATCAGCCGCTCGAAGGGTCCCTCTCCTTCACCCGCCGCACGGCGGGTGGTCGGCTCCATCTGCTGCGCTGCCAGAGTGGCCGTGCCGAACCCGGCCACTACGGCGACCGCAAACGCCTGCCTTAGCATCTTCCGCTTCTTCATTACTCCTCCGTAGAAAGGTCGTTGGTTGCGCACGCTGCCCCGGCTGGCCGTTGCCCGCGGCGGAAAATGGATAGTCACTTGTAGTTCGGGTTCGCAAGCCGCTCGCGTAGCGATACAGGCAGTCGGCGATCGAGACCCGCCTGCTTCGCCTCGGGATACCAACGCTCGTCGACAATCTCGTAGTAGCGCATATCCGGCCACCGCCGGGCTTCCAGCCAAAACTCGGCTTTACGCTCGTAGAGCAACTGGTCGCGTACGGTGCTGGCGGAACTGCCGGTGAACGCGGGAAGGCCGGCGGCCGTGCGAACGGCGTTGATCCTGGCAACGGCTCCGGCAACATCTCCCGTCAGCAACGCGTGCTCGGCTAAGATGAGCTGGGCTTCCTGCCAGCGCGATACCGGAATATCCGCGCTGGCATTGTCGTACTTCAACTGCGGGTAGATTGCGTCGCCGACCACGCCGGTCCCCTGCTGCGGCCCGTGCTTGATTCGCGGGTCTTCAATACCGGTGGCCGGGTCGGTAAGATCAGCGTACGAAGATGCCATCGTAACCTGGCGGATCTCGCTGAGACTGCGAAATACGTTGTTGCTCGAGCCGGGCGTTTGGAAGCGGGCATAGGTGATGAAGTCTGGCTTCGCCTCGAGCGCACGGCGGGCGTGCACAGCTGCTTGGTCGAACAGCGACTGGTCGCCCCCCCGTTCAAAGTAGAGCGACCGGTAGGCGCGGGCCATGGTGGCTTCGGCTGCAGCGACGTAGTCCGGGCTGGTTCCCTGCGCCCCCTGAACGGCGGCCTCGAGCAGGGTTATCGCGCCCTCGTACACCGTCGCGGGGGTTTGCGGCGGCCCCCCGTCGAAGGGGACCTCTTCGAAGAGATCCGCAAGGGCAATGCGGGCTATCGCGTCCCAGAACCTGGCGCGGGCGACCCGAATGTCGCTCTGCGGGTTTTCCACCTGTTCCAGCAGCCGGCGAGTGACCTCGCTGGCGGTCCAGCGCGCCGCGGATAGGTTGTTGTACAATCCCTCGGCCCCCTCGTTGAAGCCTTCCAAGAGGCCGCGGTCCAGCCGGAGATCGGCCTGGTTGGTAGAGGCGTTGATCACACCATCTCCCGGCAGCCCGCCGGTGATGACGATCTGGTCGTACACATCCGCCACCACGCCCTCGGCGGAATTCGCAAGAGTTTCGAGCAGCTCGGGATTCGAGAGGTCTTCCTCGAGAATGTCGGTAGGGTTGTCAACGTTGAACAAACCGTCGCACCCGGCAATAGCCAAGGAAGCGGCAGCGGCAAGCGCCACCCGCCAGGCCCTTGTCCTCCTGAAGCGCGCAGCGGGCATCGTGCTGCACCCGGTAGATCTGGTCATGTCGTACCTCATGTGAAAAGCGGGACGAGTGTTCAGAATGATGTTTGCAGCGTGAGTTCGAAGCGCCGCGGGTTCGGCGCGCCAAAGTAGTCTACGTTCAGTCCGAAGTCGTTCTCGGTAGTAGAAGACGTGCCGGGATCGATGATGCCGCTATACCCGCTGAACAACAACAGATTGCGGCCGGCAAGCGTGAGCGAAAGATTGTTCATCGCTGGCACCCGCTGCATGAAACGGTCACTCACCTCCCAGGTGAGGCTGAGCTCTTGCAACCGCATGTAGTCTCCATCTTCAACGAAGGTCGAATGAATCTGCGGGTGAAGCGCGGCATAAGCCGCGGCAATTTCCTGCCGCCTCTCTGGTGTGGTGGCGGGGTTCGCCAGCTCCTGAGTGAATCTGGCGGTGCGATCCGTAAGCGCTACCTGCGTCCGGATCAACTCCGTTTCGTTGAAGACGACAAACCCGCCCGCGCCGCTCACCAAGGCGTTGAAGCGGAGGTTCGCCTTGGGCAGCGACAGCGTGGTCGCCAGCGACCCGTTGTACGTGGGTAGTTGATTGCCGATGAAGACCAGCGAGTCCTGCCCGCTGGCAGTCTTCAGCGTTTGCGCGGCGATCTGGTTCAGCGCCGTGAGCTCTCCTACGGGAACGGTAAGACGGTAGGGCTGCGACGGGTCCGCAATCGGCGCGATGACCGCGCCCGGCTGATATCCCTCGCGCACAAAGTTCCAGCGGCGGGTGTCGCTGCTGGTTTTGAAGCCGGGGACATCGGCGAGATCGGTCACCTCCTGGTCCAGCGTCGCGAACGTGCCGTTGAACTGCAGCGACAGATTACTAAGTTCAATGGCGGAAAAGCTCACCGCCGCCTCGATTCCTTTTGATTGAAGCTCACCGATGTTCACGAGTTGGGGAGAGAGAAAGCCTTCCGACGGGGCGCGCTCCCTTGCTAAAATCGCGTCGTCGGTCTGCTGCCAAAACGCAGTAAGCTCGAGCCCAAGCCGGTTGTCAAGCAGCCCCAGGTCGCCGCCGACTTCGATCTCCGTAGACCGCTCGGGGCGCAGGTCGCGGTTGCCGAAGGACTGCGGCGCGACCGTCGAAATGTTCTCGAGCAGCGGCTGTACTCGCCAGGTGCGAAGGGCGTCATAGGCGCCCGGCTGCAGCCCGGACGTTCCGTACGCGGCGCGCAAGCGAAACAGGTCCAGGAACCCCATGCTCCAGAACGGCTCGTCAGACACCGTCCAACTCGCACCGAGCTTGGGGTAGGTCTGAAATCCGAAGTCCTCGCCGAATGCCGAGTTGCCGTCCATGCGGATCCCGGCGGTGATGAAGAGCCTGTCGTTGATCCCGATCTGCTCCTGTGCGAAGATGCCGGCGTTGATCACTTCCTCGAAAAACTCGTCGACATCGGTAACCGTGGAGCCGCCGCGCAAGGTGCCCAGTTCGGAGGCGGGAAAGTCGCGAACCTCGGAGAAGTTGTTCTGCCGCTGCTCCCAGAAGCTCTGGCCGCCCACGATCAAGCTCGAAGTGAGGTTCGGCCGTAGCTGAACATCCCAGGCGGTGCTCGCATCTACCGTGGTAGCCGAATTCGTTCGGTCGCGAATCGAGCGAAGCCCGCGCGGAGTGCGCAGGTCCGGCCCCGGTGGCACGAACAGGACTGCTTCCATTACGCTTTCGTTGTAGCCGACTAAAGCGCGGGAGGTCAGCCCGTCCATCCAAGCATAGGTCAGCTCGCCGCTGACGGTGCGAACGTCTGTCTTCTGCGAGTTCTGATATGCGATGGCGCCCGCGATGGTGTGAAAGAGCTCTCCATAGGGGCGCTGTTCGTCTACCCTCCGCGGGTCTGCCAGCACGAACTCGCCGACCAAGCCCCAGGTGGGGTAGGGAGCGCTGACATTGTTGCGCAGCATCTCCATGGTGAAAACGGTGGTCGTCTTTTCCGTCGGCGTGAAGCTGAGGTTCACCCGCCCGCCCATGTTCTCGAGCGAGTTGGTAGGCAAGGTGCCATTCTCGTCACGCAGCCAGCCGGAAGCGAAATACTTCACCTGCTCGGCCCCGCCGCTTGCGGAGAGCGTATACTCCTGAATATGACCCACGCGCAGAAAATCTTCAGCGGGGGCGTTGCTCATGAGTTGGCCGCTTTCCGCGTCGTACACCACGTTCGCGGGAATCCGGCTGGCATCCGTCTGTGCAGCTCCCTGCCGCATCTTGAAGTCCCATCGCGGCGGCCCTGCCTGCCCCTTTTTCGTAAAGATTTGGATCACACCCGCGGAAGCCTCCGTACCGTAGAGCGTCGCCGCCGCAGCCCCCTTGAGGATCTCGATGCGCTCGACGTTCTCAGGGTTGATGTCGTTGAGCCGGTTGGTGTAAAGGCTGGCGAATTCGCTGCCCTCGTTGTCGATCCTGATGCCATCCACATACAGCAGAGGACCGTTTCGTTGCGAGAGGCTTACGCTGCCGCGCAT
>JBBSMO010000210.1:0-4986 GCA_038233155.1 Longimicrobiales bacterium | reverse complement strand
GCACACCTTGCCCGGTCCCGCCGCGGCGCGCGGGAGGTGCTAGGCAGGGCGCCGGGCGGCTGCGGAAATGAAAATGGCGCCCGTCAGCGCGATGGCAGCAAAAGCAAACCACTGCAGGGCGTAACCGAGGTGGGGGCCATCGTCCGCGGGGGGGATCGGGCGCCGCACCAGTGGCGGATCAGCCGCAGGGCCAAGCGAGGCCTGTTGTTGGACGATCACCGGCGGCACCGGGTAGGGCAGCAGCGAGTCCGCGGCCGGGGCGGTGACGCGCTGAAGCTGAAATGCGCCCTTTCTGCGCGGAACGGCGCGCGCGGCAGCGTTCCCGGGAAACATCGGCAGCACCACGCCGTGCACTTCGCGGTGGCCGCGCTCGGCCAGGCCGGCAAGCGTAACGGTGGCTGCGTCTGGAGATGGAGCCCAGCCGCGATTGACGAGAATGGCGGCGGAGCTGTCAAGCAAGAGGGGGGTGACGATGTCCACTCCTGGTCGGCCGGAGAAAGCTCTTCCGCGCACTATAAAATCGCGGGCTGCATCGTAGCGGCCACGGAGTACGACCTGGCGGAAGAGGAAAGCTTGGGGATCGGCAGCAATACGGGCGAGCACTGCAGGGGTTACAAGCAGCGGCGGCTTCACGGCCGCGCTTGAATATCGTGCATTCAGCTCGCGGCGCGCGTCCAGGCGCTCCAACTGCCAAAACCCTAGCCGAACGCACACCGCCGCGACTACCAGCGTTACCGCGAGCGCCGCTCCGCTCTTCAGCGTCACGGCGGACTAGCTGCCAGTGATCGCCAGCAATCGCTCAGGGCCGCGGCGGGCAGAGCGGCGGAACCGCGGGTGTTACGGCGCCCATTCGTCATCTTCCTCTTCCGGCCCCCAACTGTCAGCCTTGAACTCTTCCTCGGCGATGGCCGCCTGATCCCAGTCGAGCGGCTCGCCCGCATCATCGAGCGAGGCACGCCACGGCTCTGCCTCAGCGGACTCGTAGCCGCGGCGTCTGCCCAGCGCCACGAGAGCACCGGCAATCGCAATAATCGACAGAACAAGCCAAAAGAGCATGAGCGACGGGATTCTCAAACAGGCAGCGGATCACAGCAGGGCAGCCGCGGCCAGCTACTCGCTGTGCCGGGAACCCTGCGGCGCGGTTAGCTCGTGCACCGCGCTGGTGAGGAAGCCCGTAATCCCGCCGACGAGATGATCGCGCAGCTCGTCCATGGTCGAGCCAAGCAAGCCGCTGGAATCCTTGTTCGCCTGGCTTTCGTCCCGCCCGGCGTCGCGGTCCGGCCGACGGCCCCCGGCTCCCGCGGGGGAATCACCCGCCATGTCAGCCGTCCTGGCCTCGCCCCAGCGTTCTTCCAGGTTGCGAAGCTCTTCTTCCTGCTCGCGGGCAATGTCCCGCAGGCGGTAGGCGCGGTTCTCCCACTGCTCGGAACGCCGGTGCCAGTGGCTTTCATCGGAATCGGAGCTCGCGCGGCTACGGTTGGCCCGGCTGCCGCGCCCTTTATGATCATCATTGCCGCCGGTCGCCAGTCCCAGCAACAGGCCCGCGCCGAATGCGATTCCCGAACTGGGCAGCGGCCGTTCGCGGACCGGGGCGAGCACATCCATCTTATCGTGAATCTCTTCCTTCTTGCGCACCAGTGCGTCTTCGATGCCGTCAATCGTGTGCGACATCCGCGCGCGGGTTTGTTCGATCTCGGCGCGGACCGCACCGGGGTCGGTCGAGCCGGTGCCGCCGGTGCCGTGCGCGGCCACCGCCCGCTGCCGTTCTGCTGCCAATGCCGGGTCGACTACCACCGGGACCTGAGACTCGGGAACAACGCGAATTTCATCAGCCATTGAAAGCTCCTTCAGCGCAAGAGGCGGCCGGCCACAAAGCCGGCGGCAAAAAGAATCAGCAGAGTTTGCAGCGGCTCTTGGCGCACCCTCTCTTCGAAGTCGCTGCGCATCGCGCCGCTGTCGTGCTGGCGCAGGTACCCGGCCGTGGAATCCAACCCAGAGGCGACCCGGTGCGCCGCGTCTCCCGCCTTGGCGCGCGCTCCGCCCGCCGCTTCCTGGTCATGGCCGAAACCCTCGAGACGGCCGGCGGCGCCGGCCAACCCGTCCGCCAATTGTACGCGGGCCGAACTCGCGGCAGCCGCGGCCCGGTCGCGCGCCTGGCTGCCGAAGTCGCGTGCCTTCTCCCCCGCGCCCTCGAACGCGGAACGTGCCGAAGCAGCCATGCCGCTCTCGCCTCCGGCATCTTTGCCGAGCAGCTCCGTCACCCACTGATAGTGGCGTTCTTCGTCCAGCGCGTTGTCGTCTATCACGCGCTTCACTTCCGCGGGCCAATGTACGGCCTTCGAAGCGAAGCTGTCGTACTTGGTGCGGACCTGCAGCTCGTTCGCCCGCCATGCGGTCAAAATCCCCTTGTCCCCGCCAATGCCGCCCAGCCGCTGCAGCGCTTCCTTGAGCGGGGCGGTGCCGTGCGGCTCGTTGGCGGCGGTTCCGCCCATACCGGCGATCAACTCGTTGAGGTTCTGGATGTGCCGCTCGTGGTCGTACCGGAAGCCGCGGATCTGCTCCGCGTGCTCGCGGTTCTCGAGCTTTTCGATCGCGACGTCGTACGAGCCGATCGCGTCATGATCCAACTGAAGCAGGTCGTTCAGCCCTTCGACGATTTCCTTCCGCGGCACATTGCTGCCGCTTGCCGTGCGGGTGGTATCCGTATCCGTATCCAAATTCATCTCCTTATCAATTGCATGTACGCCGCCGTGCCACCTCCGATGAACCCGTTCGGGCCGGGTTGCGGGGCGGCGCTTGTCTATGCAGCATCCATTCCAGATTCGCGATGCTCCCTCTTCCGGGAGCGCGTCCCGCGGGAAGCCAAAGGGCACTCCGTGCTGCGCTCGCACACCAAACCCGGTTGCTCACACCCGGCGCGAGTACGGGCTACCTTACCTCGAGCGGCTCGGTGAGCCTCAGCGTGAGGACGCTTCCTGCTTCTAGAACCGCCTGCTGGTTGCTGGTGCCGAGCGAGATCACGGTTCCTGCTCCGGCGCCCAAGGCGGCGCCGGTCAGCGCCCCCTGTACATCCCCGCCGACGATAGCCCCGAGCACGGCCCCGGCAGCGGCGCCGGCGGCCGCGCCGCGCAATGCATCTTCCGCGGTGTTGCCCTGGCGTTGGGGATTTGCCTGCGTGATCTCGGCCGCCACGGGAACGGTTCGCCCGCCCCAGGTGATACTCCGAAGGTTAACGCGGATGACTGCGGGAGTAGCCACATCGCGCGACTCGCGCAGCCCCGTGATGATTCCCTCGACGCGGGCGCCTTCGGGAATCAGGGTGCTGCCGTCCGAGCTACGCACCGGCGTGAGCAGCGACATCGTGAACGTCTCATTCACGGCAGACTCTCCGGTGCTGAGATCTTGGTTCAGGCGGGCCTGCATGGATGTACCCGCCGGCACGGCAGTCCCGCCGGCGGCGAGCACCACCGGCTGCGGTCCCGCAAGACCGCCATCGCCCGAAAGCACGGTGGCGTTGCGCTGGCAGCCCGCCAGCACAGTTGCTGCGAGAGCAACGAAGAAAACTCTGTCAATCTGGCTCATGACACCCTCAGCATTGATAGGTGGTGGGTTTGGCGGGGAGCTACCCGTCCCCGGTTTCCTGCGTCGCCGCCAATATCCCGATGGCGCGTTCGCAGGTATGGCAGTACAGCGCGGCCGCATACTCGCCCTCGGGTTCGGTAACCGAGGCAGCGCCGTCCGGGTCGATCTCGGGATCGATGAAGGCGAGCACTTCGATCGTTTCGGGACCGCACATCGGGCATGGCAGGTTCGACGGGTCCCGGCGGTAGGCGAGCAACAGCTCGAGCGCTTCAACGTCGGAAAACGGCCCCTTGGGCTGCGGGAGAGTACCCTCCGCTCGCGTGATCCGGTTCATCGGCTCTCCTGTATCTATTGCGGAACGGCGGGATCGCTCCCTCTGCGGTGCGGCTTGGGGTGACAGGGCCACCTCCATCCGCAACATCCGTTCTCAATTCTTCGGTTCCTTAGATACCCCGCGCGGGAGCAGGCACGTTCCCTGCACGCGCCGCACCACCTTCCGAGGGCGCTTTCTTCACCCCTGCGCGGGAGCTCGCAATGGACCCTCTGCTGATTGCCGGCATCGTTCTGGTCCTCATCGCCCTGCTTGGGTTCAGAGGGATCATCGGTGCCATTCGCAGTGCCGCATGGTTGATCCTAGTGATCGCGATCGTGGTGATCGTAGTTTCGTTCCTGCTCTGACTCCGTAGCGGCGGGGGCGGAAACGAACACGGGCCCGGCATTCCCCTGTGCCGGGCCCCTTGTTTCGCCGCAAAAACCGCCTTGGTCCTATAGCCAGCGGCGCCGCCGGAAGTAGAAGAGCAAGCCGCCGCCCGTGCCGAGCATCAGCGCAAGCGCGGCGAAATAGCCCCAGCGCCAGGCGAGCTCGGGCATCCAACGGAAGTTCATCCCGTAAATACCGGCGACCAGCGCCATAGACATCAGGATGATGGACCACGCAGCCATCAGCCGCATGGTTTGGTTCAGTTGATTCGAGGCGAGTGACAACTGGGCGTCCAGCGCAGCGGCGAGCAGATCGCGGATCGCATCGATTTCGTCGGTGATGCGGATCAGGTGATCATGCACATCTTGAAAATAGGCGTACATATCACCCTGCAAAAAGGGAATATCGCGGCGGAGCAAAGAGCCTACCACATCGCGCTGCGGTGCTACGACCCGCCGGAAGAGCACCAGCTCGCGCCGCAGTTCGAGAATCTCCGGCATCAGCACGTCACCGCCGCTCTCGAGGACACGCGTTTCGATCTGCTCGGTACGGTCCGAAAAGTGGTCTAGGACGGGAAAGATGTCGTCCACCAGCGAATCTAGCAGAGCGTAGGTCAGTGCTCCGACGTTCGGGTAGTGCTTGGGAGCGGAGCGCCAGAGCGCGACCAACTCCTGCACTGCAGAGATCGGTTGGTCGTGGACGGT
>JBBSMO010000209.1:0-5018 GCA_038233155.1 Longimicrobiales bacterium | reverse complement strand
AGCAGGATCGCGAGCGAGTACGCTTCCTCTCCCGTGGCGCAGCCCGGCACCCAAAGGCGCAGCTTGACAGCCGGGCCGTTCCCCTCGAACAGGGGCGCGACGACCTGCTCGCGCAGCGCCTCCCACGCCTCGGGATCGCGAAAAAAGGTCGTCACCGAAATCAGCAGGTCATCGAACAGCGCCTGCGCTTCCTCCACGTTCTGGCGGAGAAAGGCGGCGTAGCCGCCGAGCGTTTCCTTGCAGTTGACCTGCATCCGCCGCGCTAGGCGGCGCAGGACCGTCGCGCGCTTGTACTGGGAAAAGTCGTGGCCGGTACGGGCGTGCAGGTGGCTGAGAATCCGCCTGAGCACTTGCTCATCGCCGTCGGTGAGCCCCGACGGAGCATCCAGCGCCAGGCTCGCACGGACGTGGCGCTTGGTCCTCGTCAGCTCCGCCAGCCGCCCGGCCAACTCACGTACCGGGAGGACCAGGTCCGCGGTTGCGGTTGCGATCGCCGCGCGCGGCATCGACTCGTACGCGGCTTCCAGCGGGTCCTGCACCAGCACCAGGCCGCCCTGCTCCTTGATCGCCTTGACACCCACGGCGCCGTCGCTGCCGCTGCCGGAAAGCACGATGCCGAAGCTGTCGCCGTGCTGCTGCGCGAGCGAGCGGAAAAAGTGGTCTATCGGCGCACGGCGGCCGCGAGGTTCATCGAAAGCAACGGTGCCGATCGAGTTGTCGGTGATCTCGAGTTGCCGGTCCGGCGGGATCACATAGATGCAGTCACCTTCGAGCGGCACCGTATCGCCCACCTGCTTGACCGGCATAGAGGTGCGCCCGGCAATGATCTCCGCCAGCGCGCTTCGGTGCTCTGGCGACAGGTGACCACGATCACGTAGGCGACGCCGAGGTCGACCGGCACAGTCTCGAAAAACGCTTGCAGCGCCTCGATGCCGCCGGCCGAAGCGCCGATCCCGGCGACGATCGGCGTCGGCGCCTCGGCCACGGGATCTGCAGCGCCGCCTGCGTCCTCACCAGGATTAGGAGCGGGGTCAGGCCGGGCTCCGCCGCTTTCAAGGCCGGTCTCCGGTGGCTTCGCTGCACTCAAATGATCCCTATGCCCGGGTGTTGCTCCGCCTGCAGGGGCCAGGGCGGCTTGATGATGCCGCGTGGAGTACGCGCTGGCCCGGCGGCATGTTTGCTATCGGGGGCAGGGGCTGCAAGCGCCAGTCCAACCAGCAAACTTCAGCCTTTAGAGGGCGTCTCCGCCCACGCCCGGTACTCGTGCATTCCGGCTACGAACTGGTTGCGGAGCGGCTCGATCAACCCGCGCGCCTCCCGCGCTTCCGCCTCCGGCAAAGACGGAAGCTCCGACATCGCCTCGTCCAGGTGCTGCTTGGCGTTTTCTAGCTTTTTGAGGATGTCCATCAGACGGCTGTTCACCGATTCGGTTCGCATGGCAGATTGCTCAACGTTGAAGGAAGCGC
Organism: Longimicrobiales bacterium; assembly: GCA_038233155.1. GTDB lineage: Bacteria > Gemmatimonadota > Gemmatimonadetes > Longimicrobiales > Longimicrobiaceae > JBBSMO01. Next base: position 3,552 of record JBBSMO010000209.1, on the reverse strand, counting down.
GTCGCCGCGCGCTCGAGCACCGCGACACCCACGGGCATGGCGTCCTCGCAGAGGTCGAAGTGCGGCGAATGGTGGGGGTGAACCGCGCCGGTGCTCTCGTTTCGCGCACCGACGAAAAAGTAACAGCCGGGCACCTCGATCAGAAACTCGCCGAAGTCCTCGGCGCCCATGGTGCGGACGGCGTCATCGGTGCGCACCCGCTGTTCGCCCACGATCTCGACGGCACCCGCGCGCACCAACTCTGCCATCCCGGCGTCGTTGACCGTGGGGGGAGTATTCAGATCGTAGTCGAAGGTGAAGGTCGCGCCGAGTGCGTCGCAGAGGCCGGCGATGGTCTCCCGCATGCGCCGCTCGATCTGCACCGAAAGTTCCGGGTCGAACATGCGGGTGGTGCCGCGCAGCTCCGCCCTGTCCGCGATCACATTGAACGCATCTCCCGCATGGAACGCGGTGACCGAGATCACCGCCGGCTCCAGCGGCGACAGGTTGCGCGCGACCACTCCCTGCAGCGCTACGACGACCTGGCTAGCTACGTAGACCGCGTCTACGGTTTCGTGCGGCATCGCGCCGTGGCCGCCCCGCCCCTGGATGCGGATCGAGAACTCGGCCGCTCCCGCCATGAACCCGCCGGGCACTACGCCCACGACGCCGCTCGGCAGCGAGCTCCAGACGTGCAGCCCCAGCGCCGCGTCCACGCCATCCAGCACCCCCTCGGCAAGCATTCGCCGCGCGCCGCCGCCACCCTCCTCGGCCGGTTGGAAGACGTACTTTACCGTACCCCGCCACTCACCGCGGGTGCGGGCGAGCCGCTCGGCTACTGCCAGCCCAATCGCGACGTGCGCATCGTGCCCGCAGGCGTGCATGCGGCCCGCGTGGGTGGAGACGAAGTCGTGCGTACACTCCTCGCGGAGGGGCAGCGCGTCCATGTCCGCCCGCAGCAGCAGCGTCGGCCCGTCGCCGGCGCCCCGTAGCGAGCCGACGACGCCGGTTTCGGCGACGCCGGTCCGCACGTCGTACCCCGCGGCGCGCAACCGCTCCGCCGCAATCCCGGCCGTCCGGTGTTCCTGAAAGCCCAGTTCCGGGTGCCGGTGCAGGTCGCGGCGGGTAGCGATGAGGAGGTCGTGCTCAGATGCTGGCATGGTGGAAGCCGAGAGTGTGGCAGAGACGCCCCGGCGGGGCGTTTTTACGGGAGATGGTGTGGATGCCCACGGTCTCACCGGTCGCGCGGGAGGGTGGTGTCCGGGTTGCGGCGCGCGGCGGCCTGCGCCGTCTCGTTGCGTTCCGAGCGCTGGTACTCGTCTATCAGGCGCGCCATCAGCTCGCCGCGCCGGTCGAACAGCCGTTTCGGCGGTCGCGCGGGGTGCGTTTCAAGCGCGTAGGCGGTGAGGATGGGAAGCGCGACGGTAGAATCGAGGTAGCAGACGACTGCGTCGGGAAGCTGGTCAGGGTCTATCTTGCCCCACGAAACTGCCTCTGCCGGTGTGGCGCCGGAAAGGCCGCCGGTGTCCGGCCGCGCATCGGTGATCTGCAGGAAGTAGTCGTGGCCGCGCTCGTCTATCCCCATCACCTCCTGGATTTGCGGCTCGGTTTGCAGAGCGAAGTTCTTGGGGCTGCCGCCCCCCAGGATCCAGACCGCGCTGCGGCCGCCGCGGCGCTTTGCGTCCAGGACGATGGCGGCGGTTTCGTTGACATCCGCGTTTACATCGAAGCTCAGGCGGCTGCCCTGCAGCGCCTTGGCGGCGACGTTCATCCCGATCGAGGAGTCGCCGGGGCTGGATGTATAGATGGGGACGGCGTGCTCGTACGCAGCGGCGAGCAGCGACTTGCCGCTCGCGCCGAGCTCCGCCTCGCGCGCCGCCAAGTACTTGCCGCACAGGTGGTGGAACTCGGCGGTGCTCATCGAACGCTGGAAGTCAGGCTCCGCGATGATACGGCGGAAGAAGGCGTCGGTGTCCAGCAGCACCGAGTAGTCGAAGAAGATGTCGTAGATGCGCACGATCTCCTCGTCCCGCAGCACGATATCGGAGGTGTGCGGGTTGCCCTGCCGCATCTCCAGGCCCAGGCCGAAGTGCGCGTCGTGGTACAGATTGGCGCCGGTCGAGATGATCCAGTCTACGAACCCCGCCTCGATCAGCGGGATCACGGCACTCATCCCGAGCCCGGCCGGCGTCAACGCGCCGGTCATCGTGAGGCAGACGGTCACATCCTCATCGAGCATTTTCCGAGACAGGAGGTGGCAAGCCTCGCGCAACCGTGCGGCGTTGTACGCCTGGAAGGTTCCGTCTACCAGCTCCGTCACCTTCATTCCCCCGGTGATGCGGGCGGGGTCGATGCGGCGGCCGGAGAGAAAGGTGCTGCGTGTCATCGGGACAGAAGGAAAGAGTCCGGGACGAGACACCCCGGCGGGGCGTCTGTACTTGCTCCATTCGCACGCGGCTACTCCGCCGCGTGCTTCGGGGGCTCGGCGGGCAACTGGTCGCCCGGGGCCGCGGCGCGGTCCGGCCGCAGCGGATCGGCTTGCGAGGCGCGGGCGCATTCCTCGGCGTAACAATCGACGACGATCTGGACCGCCTCCTCAAGGTCGTCGGTAACGACTAGGAGATCCACATCTTCCGGCGAAATTTTGCCGCCGGCGAGCAAGGTCGCGCGAATCCAATCCAGCAAGCCGCTCCAATAGGCGCGGCCGATGAGGATCACCGGGAAGTTGCGGACCTTGCCAGTCTGAATCAAGGTGAGCGACTCGAACAGTTCGTCCAGCGTCCCGAACCCGCCGGGGAAGATGATGAAAGCCTCGGCGTACTTGACGAACATCGTCTTGCGCACGAAGAAGTAGCGGAAGTTGATGCTGACCTCGACGTACGGATTTGTGCCCTGCTCGAACGGGAGCTCGATGTTGCACCCGATGGACAGCCCGCCGCCCGCCTGCGCTCCCTTGTTCGCCGCCTCCATGATGCCGGGGCCGCCGCCGGTGATCACCGCGAAGCCCGCCTCGGCTAGGAGTCGCCCGGTGGTGACCGCATCCTCGTACTGGGGGTGACCGGGCGGAACGCGGGCGGAGCCGAACACGGTGACGGCTCTGCCAACGTGTGCGAGCACGTCGAACCCCTCGACGAACTCGCCCATGATGCGGAACACGCGCCACGGGTCCGAGCTGGTGAAGTCCGGGCGAACGGGCAGCCCGGCGCCCGGCGGCGACTCGAGCAGCCGCTCGTCTTCCGTGGGCGTACCGGTACGCGCGGCACGATTGAGCGAAGAAGGACGAGCGCGTTCATCATGCTGCATCTGCAAAGCACCGGCGAGCGGGCAATCGGCAAGGCGGCAGCGCCGCGGAGATGCGAGGCAAAGTACGACGGCGGCGGGCGATGCACAAAAAGCAGTCGCGGGTCTCGGGTCGCGGGTTGCGGAGCCCGGGCATCGGGTCTCGGGTCTCGCGGTTAGGTCTCGAATGTCGGGGTTGCGAGTTACGAGCAGCGGCCCGCAACCCGCCGAACGATTGCAATCGCGGCTGGAACCACACGAAGTCCGCCTTCGCGGACTGCGCCCTGCGGCTGT
>JBBSMO010000208.1:0-5061 GCA_038233155.1 Longimicrobiales bacterium | reverse complement strand
TGCCGCCTTCGCCCGGCACGGGCGATCTGCCGCTGCACCGGTGGGTCGAGGAGCGGCTGCTCCCGCTCAAGGGCGAGGATGAGGCGGTGCAAAAGGGCGAGGTGCTGCGGGCCTGGGCGGAACTCGGCGGCACCGAGCTCTACCTCTGGAACAAGCTGATCACCGGCGCGTTCCGCGTCGGCGTGTCGCGCCGCCTGGTCGTGCGCGGCCTGGCGGCCGCCAGCGGTGTGGACGAAGCCGCGATAGCGCACCGGCTGATGGGCAACTGGGAGCCGCGCGCCGAGTCGTATCTGCATCTGTTTGCAGAAGATACGGGAGATGCGGATATCTCCCGCCCCTACCCGTTCTTTCTGGCGCACGCGATCGAAGACGGCCCTGAATCGCTCGGCCAGGCAACGGATTGGCAGGCCGAGTGGAAGTGGGATGGTATTCGCGCGCAGCTCGTGCGCCGCGGCGGGCGCGTCTTCCTCTGGTCTCGCGGCGAGGAGCTGATCACCGAGCGATTCCCGGAGATCTCGGAGGCGGCGTCGCTGCTCGCTGACGGCACTGTGATCGATGGCGAGCTCATGCCATGGCGCGAGGGCGATGTTCCGCTGCCGTTCGCGCAGTTGCAGCGGCGGATTGGGCGAAAAAAGCTCGGCCCCAAGATCCTGCGCGACGTGCCCGTCGTGCTGCTCGCCTATGATCTGCTCGAACACGGTGGTCACGATGTGCGCGGGTTGCCGATGACGGAGCGCCGCCAACGTCTCGAAGCCGCGCTCGCCGAGGTCCGCGGCTCGGACCGGCTGCGCCTGTCGCCGATCATCGAGGCGGCAGATTGGGAGCGGCTGCACGCCGCCCACGCTGAGGCACGCGCGCGGGGCGCCGAAGGACTGATGCTGAAGCGCCGCGGCTCACCGTACCGCGTAGGGCGCAAGCGGGGCGACTGGTGGAAGTGGAAGGTCGAGCCCTTCACCTGCGACGCGGTGCTGCTCTACGCGCAGCGTGGAACCGGCCGCCGTGCATCGCTGCATACCGACTATACCTTCGCGCTCTGGAAAGACGGCGAGCTCGTGCCCTTCGCCAAAGCCTATTCGGGGCTCACCGACGCCGAGATCCGCAAGGTCGATCGCTGGGTGCGCCGCAACACGGTCGAGAAGTTCGGCCCCGTCCGCTCCGTGAAGCCAGAGCTGGTCTTTGAGCTTGCCTTCGAAGGCATCCAGCGCTCGACGCGTCACAAGTCCGGCATCGCCGTGCGCTTTCCGCGCATCTTGCGCTGGCGCATCGACAAGCCGCCCACGGAGGCGGATACGCTAGAAACCGTGAGCGCGCTGCTGGGGTGAAGCTGCAGCTGACCGATGACCGATAGAACGGACATCCCAGCACCCCCCGCGCCCGCTGAAGGGCGGGGTTACGCAGCTTTGTCTGACCAAACCGCGAATTCGTTGCCGCTAGGCTCGAGGAAATGAAATCTCCGGCCGCCGGGGAAGGAGAAAATCTCCTTGGCGATCGAGCCGCCAGCCTCGATTACCTTCGAGAGCGTTTCCTCGAGGTCGCTGCTGTAGAAGATGATCAGCGCGCTCCCAGTGGCCGTTTGCGCCTGGAGCTCCGACTGGAAGAAGCCTCCATCGAGCCCGGCGTTCGAGAAGGAAAGATAGTCGGGACCGTAATCCTGGAATGACCAATTGAATACCTTGCTGAAGAAGGCTTTGGTCGCACTCAGATCGGCCGCGGGAAACTCCACGTAGTTGATCTGCTCGTGTTCAGCCATGGGTATTCTCGTTCAGCCTGTGACGTGAAGGGGCCAGGTTGCGTCGGGGAGAAGTATACCGGCCATGGGAGTGTGGGAACAACCCGCCCGGCAGGCCAGCTCTGCGATTTCGAGTTAGAAACGCCGTGCTGCTTCCCTCGATGCCCGGGCGGCCGCGTCGCGAGTAGACTTTTAGCGGGGGGCGAGCGGGTGCAGCTCTCGCGCGCTAGCGTCAACGTCGCTGCTACCACAACTTGCCCTTGAACCGTCGCCGGTACACGTTTACTCGTTCAGCCTTCACCCCCAGCCGAACTGACCACCTATGAACTGCCGCCCGCTCATCGCCGCTCTTGCTCTGGCCGCCGGGATCGTTGCCCCCGCCGCCGCCCAGCAGAACTTCGACACCATCCAGATCCGTACCACGCCTGTCGCCGGGAGCGTGTACATGCTCACCGGCTCGGGCGGCAACATCGGCCTCTCCATCGGGGCCGACGGCCCCTTCATGGTGGATGACCAGTACGCGCCGCTCACGGAGAAGATTCGCGCGGCGGTGGCGGAGCTGAGCGACCGCCCCATCCGGTTCGTGCTCAACACGCACTGGCACGGGGATCATACGGGAGGCAACGAGAACCTGGGTGAGGCCGGCACCTTGATTGTCGCGCACGACAACGTGCGGCGGCGGATGAGCGTCGAACAGATCCGCGGTGTCGGCCGCACAACGCCTGCATCTCCGGCAGCGGCGCTCCCCGTGATCACCTTCGACGCGACGAGCACCTTCTACTTCAACGGAGACACGATTCACGCCGTTCACATTCCGCATGCGCATACGGATGGCGACGCCCTCATCCACTTTCGCGGCGCGGATGTGATCCACATGGGCGACACCTTCTTCAACGGGATGTATCCCTTCATCGATACCGGCAGCGGGGGTGCCGTCAACGGAATCATCGCAGCCGCGGAACGCGCACTCGGGTACGCGGGCGCCGGAACGCGCATCATCCCCGGCCACGGCCCGCTTTCGGATCGCGCAGGCTTGCAGGCGTATCACGACATGCTGGTTACGGTGCGCGACCGCATCCGTAGTGCCAAAGCGGAGGGGAAAATGCTCGAGCAGGTCAAGCAGATGCAGCCGACGGCGGAGTTCGACGCCGAATGGGGCGGGGGATTCATCTCGCCCGAGCGGCTAGTCGAGTCGGTGTACGGGAGTTTGCCGTAGGGTGCCGCCTCGCGAACGGTCTCGGCGACCGCACTTGACCTCTTGGCGTGCTTTGCGCCTTTGCGAGACTAATCAACCACGAAGAAGGCCATAGGCTTACTGCCAACAGCGGGTTCTCGCAAAGCACGCCGAGAACGCAAAGGAGGAATAGAAAGGGTTCGTACGTGAACGAGGACGTGAACGGGAGAATGGTGGTGGTCGCTGCGGTTCGGCCACGTCGCTGGTGGAAGCTGGCATCGTCACGGAAAGAGGCAGGGGCGCGCGAGCTGGACCCTCTGATCGAGCGACCCCCGCAAGGGGGAGAGGGAACTCTGCACCGTTGGCGGTTCTCCCCTCCCCCCTGGCGACATCCGTCGAACGCCGCTCGACTGTTCCCCGCCCAACCTCAGCGCGGAGACCGGGCCGAGGCTGTGGATTCCGTGCGCGCGGGTGCGTTCTTGACGTAGGTATCCATCCACCGGGTCATCTCGGCCAGCACGTGCCCGACCGATTCGCGCGCCGCGTAGCCGTGGCTTTCATAGGGCAACATCACCAGGCGCACCGTGCCGCCATGTCCCTTGACCGCGGCGTAGAAGCGCTCGCTCTGAATAGGGAAGGTGCCCGAGTTGTTGTCGGCGAGGCCGTGAGTCATCAGTAGCGGTTCGTCGATCTTATCGGCGTTCATGAAGGGAGACATGCGGTTGTAGATTTGCGGCGCCTGCCAGTAGGTGCGCTGCTCCGCCTGGAAGCCGAACGGAGTGAGCGTGCGGTTGTAGGCACCCGAGCGGGCGATGCCGGCGCGGAACAGATCCGAGTGCGCGAGCAGGTTGGCGGTCATGAAGGCGCCGTACGAGTGGCCGCCGATCCCGATGCGGTCGCGGCTGGCGACTCCCATTTCTACCACCTTGTCGATAGCCGCCCCGGCGCTCGATACGAGCTGTTCGACGTAGGTGTCGTTCGGCTCCGCGCCCTCCTCTCCGATGATGGGCATGGTTGGGCCGTCCAAGATCGCGTAGCCCTGCGTCAGCAGGAACAGGTGCGAGCTTCCACCCGGCCGGCTGAAGCGATTGGGCGAGTCGCTGACCTGAGATGCCGCGGCCGCGTCCCGGAACTCGCGCGGATATGCCCACATCAGCATCGGCAGGGGCCCGTCGCGCGCCGCGTCATAGCCGGGCGGAGTGTAGAGGGTGGCGCTGAGCGTGACCCCGTCCGCACGGGGATAGGTGATCAGTTCGCGCTGCACGCCCGCGAGTTGGGGCGCGGGGTCGGGGAAGTCCGTTACCGCGACCGCACCCCCGGCGGGCAGAGACCGAACGAAGTAGTTCGGCGGCTCCGTGAGCGACTCCCGGCGGGTCAGCAGCCGGGACGCATCGGGCTCGATCACGGCGACCACACTCTCATAGTACGGATCCTCGTTCTGCCACAGCCGCTCCGTAGCCCCGGTGCGGATGTTCATCTGGTCCAGGAAGGGGTAGTTGCCGCGCGGGGAGGCGCCCTGAGCAGAGAGGTAGATGCTGCTGCCGTCTGGCGAAAAGAGCAACACCGCACGGCCCGCGTCGTTCAAGGTGCTGACTGGGTCTCCCGGGTCGCCGTAGCCATCGTCGTACGACCGGTCCTTCAGCAGGCGAGGCTGAGCTGAGGGGTTCGACGGCTGGACCGCGTACTGGCGCTCGTTGCGCGTGTTCCACCACCGGGAGCTGACCAGGGCCAAGTCGTCGCGCCCCCATTGTACGCCGGCGTACCGGTGCTCGAGGGTGATCAGCGGTGAAGGCTGCGCCGAGAAGGGTGCCTCTAGCACGAAGACACGGTCGCGTTCCGAGGATTCCCGGCGCGGGTCGCCCCCGTCTAGCGCCTCTGCCCAGGCGAGAGTCGCCGGCGCATCGGCGCGCCACTGCACACTGCGCGGGCCGGTGGTGACGGCGTCAAATGCGATGGGCACCTGGTCGGCGAGCGGCAGATCCGCGATCTGCTTTACCACGCGCCCCGATTTGTCCCACACCGCGATCTGCTGGGGGAAGCGGTACATCGGCACGATGTAGCTGAACGGGCGGCGGATCTGCTCGACCAGCAGATATTCCCCGTTCGGCGACACGGCGGCGTCGCTGATGATGCCAGGTTCGCCGACGTCTCGCGCGGC